>CAIOSU010000279.1 GCA_903861055.1 uncultured bacterium | reverse complement strand
TTTCAAAAAAACCATCAGCAAGACCCAAATTCTCACGAGCTTGAACCCCCAGTATTTTTCCGGCAGCATTGGCCTCCTGCAAACGAAGAGCACCACTGCCCCGGCTGCCCAACTCGCCTTGTGTGAGGTCAACTATCCCCACTTTATGGCCTAGCTGCAAGTGCGACAAAATAGTGCCACCGCAACCAAGCTCAACATCATCGGGGTGCACGCCAATAGCCAGTAGGTTCAATTTCATGGTTTGGTTACTTTGCATTGGCAAGTCGTTTATCGCTTACCAACCGTTCTAATTTGCGTGGCTTTCTAGTTCCAATTCTTTGTCGGCCAGGTAGCGTTCGGCATCCAAGGCAGCCATGCAACCTGTACCTGCAGCCGTAACTGCTTGGCGGTATATCTTATCCATCAAATCGCCGCAAGCAAAAACCCCTTCCACATTAGTTCGGGTCGAACCGGTTTCCACCAATACATAACCTTGGTCGTCCATATCAATTTGCCCCTTAAATATGTCAGAGTTAGGGGTATGCCCAATAGCCACAAAGAAACCGGTAATAGGCAATTCTTGGGTTACACCAGTTTCACGATGTCGTATCCTTACACCCGTTACACCGCTCGTATCACCAAGTATTTCGTCAGTTTCGGTATTCCAATGTATGGTTATGTTCTTGGTTTTTAGCACCCGTTCTTGCATAATTTTCGAAGCACGCATCTCGTCTCTACGCACCAGCATTTGAACCGTTCTGCAAAGCTTAGACAGGTACAATGCTTCTTCACAAGCGGTATCGCCAGCACCAACTATCGCTACATCTTGCCCACGATAGAAGAACCCATCG
This sequence comes from uncultured bacterium, assembly GCA_903861055.1. Classification (GTDB taxonomy): domain Bacteria; phylum Bacteroidota; class Bacteroidia; order Chitinophagales; family CAIOSU01; genus CAIOSU01. Next base: position 3,025 of record CAIOSU010000279.1, on the reverse strand, counting down.
CATACGGCACAAGCCGATACCCCGTGGCCATTCAACCGCTGCTCGCTCTCAATGCCCAGCCATTTTGCCGAGGCACCAGTAGACAATATCACGGCATCGGCCTCTATTATTTTAGTACCATCAACAGTTACTTTCTTTGGTTCGCTCGAAAAATCGACAGCAGTAACCAAGCCAAAACGCACATCGGTGCCCATACGGGTTGCTTGCGCTTCTAGGTCGGCCATCATCATTGGTCCTTCAACTCCTTTTGGGTATCCTGGAAAATTCTCTACCTCGGTAGTAATCATCAACTGGCCTCCGGGCTGCAAGCCTTGGTACATTACGGGGTTTAGGTTGGCACGTGCTGCATATATAGCCGCAGTGTATCCAGCAGGACCCGATCCAATTATCAAACACTTTACTTTTTCAATACTCGCATCGCTCATGGCATCTTATTTCATCAAGGTTTAACGAATGCAGGGCAATCAAAGTTCAGACATTGAACAGAAAAACTAGAGCCTACACCCATACTGCTAAAGTAGTAATATAAGGCGGGAAACAGCGATTATAATGCATGATTATCATCAACATGACGTTGATAAGGTCATGCTTTAATAGTCATGCAAACCTTAAAATCCATTATTCTGGTATAATAATGGTTTCGGTGTGGCTACCATAGCCGCCCCAAATACCCAAACCGCCATTAATGTTGGTTTTTATCTTAATCGGAGAACTAAATGGGCAATCGCCACCATCGTTCTCTAGCGTATTCCAAAAATCGTAGTGCGATTTTGATATGGAGCTAAAGCGAACCTGTACCGTGTCTCCTTTCCAAAAATAGCCATACGTTTCCATATCAATATCCTCGTTGCTAGCTTGCCCGCGCTCGACGGGTAAGGTAACCGTTTGGCCACCAATAACATTGTCATCGTATACCGAACCACTGAGGGCAGTATAGTAAGACTCATCATTTCGTTTTGTAAAATACCTTAAGAAATTGCCCGTAGTATCTGGGTCATCGTACGTTACTCGCACACTAACTAGTGAATCTTTGGTTTGGTCGTCGTGCGGGCGAATGTTGAGCGTAAAAAGCAATTCATCCGGTATATAAGCACTGGCCGTTAAGGTTTGTCCTTCTACTTCAATCAGCAAATTGTAAGTGGTTTTAAATTGGCCCACAAAAACCCCTGCCGTGTCGCCCAAGTAAAAGTTAACATAATTGGGCACCGTGTAAACGCAAATATTAGGAATCTCAGCCGTCGAATCAGTCATATCATACCCGAATGCAGCGGCAGCCTGTGCTTGTACATTGGCAGGGAGGTTTTGCAAGCATAATTCTATTAGCTGTACAGTATCGGTTTCGGTATAAACCTTCACCAATGCACCGTTTATAAAGTATTTCGAAAGGTCATTCAACGACAGACCGCCAAAAAAAGGCGTGTTGCGCGTGAGCAACACATAAGGGGGAATTCCGTTTTCGATATAGCCTTCTACCACAATAGAATCTTCAGGCGCGGGCAAATCAAGCTCAATTACCTGATTGCACGACACATAAAAGAATGCAAAACAAACCAAGAGCGGATATGTAAGGTAGCGTTTCATCAGAATTTAAAGTTCCAGGTTAATGATGGTAATACTGGAAACAACGAAGACTGCTTAGCCTGTACTTCCAAGTTACCAGAATTTACGTCTCCATCTACATCGTAGTAAATAAAGTATGGGTTCATACGATTGTAAACGTTATAAACTGATATGGTAATGTCGGAATAGAACTTAGTTTTCGGAAAAATGTAAGTGGCCGATATATCCATTCGGTGATATGGCTGCATACGATAGCTGTTGCGCTCCCCGTATTGGTTTACTATCTGTCCGTTTACGAAGTACCTGCCAATTGGCAAAGTAGTGGTTTGGCCAGTACCATACACAAAGGTTGCTGCCATGCGCCACTTTTTATTGGGCTCATACATAAGTACAATCGACAAATCGTGCCTGCGGTCATACTTAGCCGAAAAACGTTTACCATCATTTATATCCGGAAACTGACGATTGGTCCAAGCAAGCGTATAGCCTATCCAACCGTTTAGTTTGCCGGTTGCCTTTTTCAAGAAAAACTCGGCGCCGTAAGAGCGTCCGCGGCCAAACACAAAACCCTCTTCAATGTCGGTATTAAGTTGCGGTACAAAGCTCTGTCCGTATTCAATTTGGTTGAACATGTCTTTATAATACACCTCTACTGAAGTCTCAAACATGTTTTTGTTGAAATTGCGAAAGTAGCCAACCGTGTATTGAATACCCAATTGTGGCTTTACTTTTTGAGTACTAGGCACCCAAAGGTCGGTTGGCAAGGTGGTAGTGCTACTGCTTACCAAGTGTATAAACTGATTGTTTACGGTAACGCCAGCTTTTATTGACGAAGACTCATCAATTAATATCCGAATATTCATCCTAGGTTCGCCACGAACATAAGTGGCAATATTTTCATTACGCTTGTACTTAAGCGTGTCAGTAGTTGCGCCATTATCGTCAAACACTTTTTTCTCTAGAGGCCCCACGTGGCTAAACAAGGAGCCACGCATGCCAAAGTTTATCTTCACAGTCGTGCTTATATCCAACTCATCCTGGATGTATATTGCCGCCTCGTGCGCGTGTTTTTGCGAGAGCTTATCGGTGGTTATCTCCACGTCACCCAATTCGCCATTAGCAGTGTATGGGGTAAAAATATGGTAGGTGTAAATGGCACCAAACTTCACGCTATTCTTCTGGTTGGGCCTAAAATCAAAATCCATCTTGGCCGAGGCATCTTTAATACCAGAACTTAAACTAAAGCTTACATCCTGAAATTTCGATTTAAGTGCAAAGTTGTAATCGTTGTAAATAGCAGTAACGTTCATAAACAACCTATCGCTAAACAAATGGTTCCAGCGCAGCGTAGCTGTGGTGTTGCCCCAAGGTATTTCGGCACTAAAAGAGCCTTCACTGTCTTTAAACACAAAAACATCGCGCCCAAAATATCCGCTGGCATACAACCTATCCTTATCGCCAAAAC
>CAIOSU010000278.1 GCA_903861055.1 uncultured bacterium | reverse complement strand
GGTGGGGTACTTTCCCAGCACTGCTAAAAGGTTTTATTGATAGGATTTTTCTGCCAGGTTTTGCCTTTAAATATCACAAAGAAGACCCGTTTTGGGACAAGCTACTGAAAGGCCGCACCGCTAGAGTGATCACCACCATGGATACCCCTAGCTTTTATTACAGGTTGATGTATGCCTATGCGGGGCATAAAATAATGAACCGCCAAGTATTGGGTTTTAGTGGCGTAAAAGCGGCATTTACCACCTTCGCACCCATCCGCAACTCCAGGCCCGAACAGCGCGCCAAGTGGTTGGAGCAGGTTACGCTTTTAGGTAAGGAGGGAAAGTAGCTCAAACTACCCACTGCTCTTGCCGTCTTTGTATGGGGGCATTAAAGTGTATCATATCAATGCTGCGCTCTAGGGTTTTGAAGCAGGCGAGGGTAAAGGAACCAAAACCGTAGCCGCCTGCTTTGAGCACTTGTCGGTGTTGGGCAAATACTACTAGCACCACACCCAATAGCATAATGCGCTGCCATTGGCGGGCCATAAAGTTTACTATCGGCCAGCGGCCTGTGGCTATTTCTTTAAGGGTTTCGCATTGGAAGTTGATGTGCAACTCCTCGTCCTGCAATATCTGGCTGCAAATGCCCTGCAATAGTGGCGAATTGGTGGCGCGGTGCAGCGCGCGGTAAAATACCAGCGAAATGATTTCAGCGGTGAGTAGGGTGGTAATGCTTTGCTCGAAACCCAAGTATCTGCGCATCCAGCGAAAGACATTGTCCACCGGGTCGCTGGTTAGTTTACGGATGCCGTGCACGCCCATAAATTTGCCTAACGCCATGGCATGGTGCTGCTCTTCTTTAATAAACCAATAGATGGCTCGCTCGTAGCTGTCGTCTCCGCTAAAGGCGGTCTGCTCCTTGGCGTAGTTCATCAGGTGCTTGCCCTCGGAGTGCTCGCCGCGTTGAAACTGGCGCACAGCTGTTTTAATTAGCCTTAACTCATCAATGGTGAGCTCATCATCGGTATGATACTCTATATGGTCGAAATGGTCTTGGTGCCCCTCAAAGTAGTTTGCCCAATGCTGGTAGCTCATGCCCGGTGGTTTAATGGGTTAGTCTCCATCAAACGCTGCGTATTGTGCGGCTGTTGTGTGCTTAACAAATTTTAGGATTTGATTTGCAGTCCATGGTCGATGGTCCATGGACAAATGGCAAAAAAAGGAAACCGTTAAAACGGTTGGCTTGCCATTGCTAATATCATCAACCCTCAGTTAAAACCGCGGGCTATTAAGCACCAAAATTTAGCTCTTTTTTATCCATGGACTATTGACCATCGACCATGGACCACCTTACCGCGCCAATCCTTTCAACATCGGCACAAACTTAAAGTTTTCGAACTCTTCGGTTTCAATTTCGCGCTCGCTTACTTTGGTTAGGCGCAGCATAATCTGGTCTATTCCCTCACCGTAAGGTATCACCATTATGCCGCCAATTTTAAGTTGCTGTAACAGTTTGGGCGGTATTTCGGGTGCGGCAGCGGTAATCAATATCTTATCGAAAGGGGCATAGGTTGCTTTGCCCTCAAAGCCATCGCCATAAAACTGGCGAATGTTGGACAAGTTAAGCGCCTCAATCAGTTGAGTGGTTTTGTCGTGTAGTTTCTTTTGGCGCTCAATGGTATATACCCGCGCGCCCATAATACTCAGTATACATGCTTGGTAGCCCGAGCCTGTGCCTATCTCCAGCACTTTGTCGCGCTTTTGTATTTGCAATAGTTCGGTTTGGTATGCCACGGTATAAGGCTGCGAAATGGTTTGCCCTTGCCCTATTTGAAAGGCCACATCGGTATAGGCAGTCTGCATGAAGGCCTCATCCAAAAAATAATGGCGGGGCAAGGTATTAATAGCGTCCAATACGCGTTCATCTTTTATACCTTTCTCGCGCAATAGGCTCACCAGTTGCTTGCGCAGGCCTTTATGGCGATAGTTATCATCTAGCTTAATCACACAGCTAAATTAGCAAATGGCAACCATAGCCTTCGCATAGTTATATACACCTGTCTGTGGGAATTGACCCGTTTGCCCCGCGGAATTTAACGGGTATAAAATTGCACGCACAATTTTATTTGCAAACCCAAAAAATACAGCTATCTTTGCAATCCACTTTGGAATTTGAAGTTTATACTCGGACAGAATTATATTAAGCAATGGCACATCACAAGTCAGCAAAGAAACGCATCCGTCAAATAGCTAAGCGCCGTTTGGAGAACCGTTACCACGGTAAAACTACCCGTAACCTTATCCGCGTATTGCGCGCCACTACCGATAAGGTAGAGGCTGGTAAGCAATTGCCATTAGTACTTTCGAAAATCGATAAATTGGCGAAACGCGGCAATATTCACAAAAACAAAGCTGCTAACCTTAAATCAAAGGTTACCAAGCGAGTGAACGCTTTGGCCTAAGGGTTAATAGTGATAAATTAAGGTGTTATAAAAAGCACGTTCCCTCCTGGGGACGTGCTTTTGTTTTTGTCTATGGCGAAGGGAAAGTAATGTAAGGCTCAGTCTCGAAAGTAAAATTGGGCTGTGTGTCAGATTTATTACTCCGAGATACACCTCCTCTTAATGCAAATCCAATTTTGAATTTTGAATCTTAAATTTTCAATTCAAATCACCCCCGTTTCACCACCGTAGCGGCGGCTTGGGCGGTAGGCAGTATGGTAAGGTCGCTGATATTTACGTGCGGGGGCAGGGTAGCCATATAACCAATGGCATTGGCAACATCCAACGGCGTAAGCGGCTGCAGGCCTTCATATACCTTCTTGGCCCTTTCTTCATCGCCTTTAAAACGCACTACCGAAAACTCTGTCTCCACCATACCTGGGTTAATGGAGCCTACTTTTATGCCAAAAGGATTTAAGTCAATAAGCATTGCGCGGGTAAGTGCATCTACAGCATGTTTGGTGGCGCAATACACATTACCGTTGGCATATACCTCTTTGCCAGCAATGGAGCCAACATTGATTATCTGTCCGCTTTTGCGAGCCACCATTTGAGGCGTAATGGCACGGGTAAGGTACAACAGGCCTTTCACGTTCAGGTCAATCATATTGTCCCAGTCATCGGTATCACCATCTTGTATGGTCGAAAGCCCATGGGCATTGCCGGCATTGTTTACCAGTAAATCTATTTGCTTAAAGTCTTCAGGCAGGCTACTTACAGCTTCATCAACTGCCTGCTTATTGCGCACATCAAACACCAGCAAATGAACTGGCGTGGGTTTTAGGGCTGCTTGCAACTCCGCTAAGCGCTCTTTGCGGCGGCCACATATAATTAGTTGAAAACCTTTTTCGGCCAATACTTTAGCAGTTTGGTAGCCAATGCCGCTGCTAGCGCCAGTTATTAGGGCAGTTTTAGTCATGCTCAAAATTAGTTTTTAAGCCCTAGGTCGGCTAGCTTCTGTTTGTATTCCTTGGTTTTGGCAGCAGCCTCTTTGTTCCTCTGGTCTTTATAGTACCAAGCCAAGGTACTATACAAGTCGCCGAGTTTTTTGCGGTACACATCGTTTTCGGGTTGCTGCTGCAAGGCGGCAGCCAAATAACCTTCAGCCTTCAAATAGTGCTTTGTTGCAGCATCGGGCTTGGTTTGCTTAAGGCCTACATTTACCTCATAGTTGCCTAAGGCAAAAAGCGATTTTGCATCCGTTGGGTTATTGCGTAGCACTTTTTCGTACATGGCAGAAGCCCTTTCAGGCGATTCTCTCTCTAAAAAGGCCGCATACTCTAATAGCACTTCTGTATCGGTGGGATATTCTTTCACCAAGGTTTCATAAAAATTAATGCCATCCTTTTTGGTTTCAGGTATCTCTATCAGAACCCTAGCCTGCTGTATGCGGTACAATTTTTCCTTGGGCTTTATTTGCAAAGCGCCCAAAGCATAGTTGTATGCCTCTTTCTTGTTCTTGGTAAACGTAAGCAACGACATTTGATAATATGAGTCGGCAGCATTGTTGCGATACAATGAATCGGGATTTTGGGTAAACAGCAAAACCACCTGCTTAAAAAAACGGAACGCCTCGTCTTTACTGCCCGTAATGAGAAATAAATTGGCCTTATGATAAACAGGTAATGGGTCTGCTGGCCGCTTATGGATGACCAGATTCAAAGAATCTATTGTTTTTTGGATACTATTGTCTTGAGCGAAAGTTGGCAAAAAGGCCAACATAAATACAAAGCCCAATACATAGGGAAAGATAAAGTGTATGCGGTTCATGCATTGAAAATACTAAAAACCCCTCTTACCCAGTTATATGCAGGTGTTAAATAAAATTACCAGAGACCGAGATAAAATTTATTTGCCTGATAAACAACGATTTACAAAAATAACCACAAGCGTAATAATGACTCTCCTCAAAAATAACTTGACTTATCAAGTTTCCATCGCTACATTACTTGCATCATTACGCTTGCGGTGTCCAACTCTACTCACTCACTTTTACGGCACCGAGTATTATAGGTTGCGCTGTAAAGGATTTTTACACAACATAATTATAATAGTTATGCGTAAATCCATCACCGCGGTTACATTGTTTCTAATGATTGCCATGAGCAGTTTCACCGGTTTCGAAAAGGAATACGGTACTGCCACTTGCTACGAAGAAGGAAGCTCTGTAGTGCCCATGTCCAACGGGGGCTACTTGCTATCAGCCGCATACAACTGCGGTGGTGGCGCGCAAAACTGGAAAAGTTATTTGTTGCACCTTGATGCCAATGGCGACACCCTTTGGAGCCAGCACAACCTACCTGTGCATGGCAAAGTGTTGGCTACCAATGCTGGCGACTACCTCTTTTACGGTGGCACCAAGGCCGGCCTTACCTATGATACCATCCGCATAAGCAAAGCCAATAATCTAGGCCAAGCAACCTGGACCCGCGACATATTTATGCCGCTTTGCAAAAACAGCATTAGCGATATGATTGAAGTAGCCGACGGATACATAGCTACTGGCTTTTATGCTACCGGCTCTTGTACCAGCCCTGTTTACGATGGATTTGTATTGAAACTTGACCTTAATGGCAATGTACTTTGGAACACTCGTATTGAAGGTAGCGGCAACGATCAGTTGTTTCAGGTAAAAGCAACTGCCGATGGTGGATTGGCTGCCTTTGGATATACCAACACCAATACCGGCCCCAACGGGAACGACTACATGCTGGTAAAACTTACTGCCAATGGTAAAGAAGAATGGCGCAAAACTTACGGCAACGAACTGAATAACTATGGCTATGGTATGGAAATATTGGCCGATGGCGGATACGTACTTACTGGCTACGCCAACACTATGGATGTTTATCGTTTGGATGCCGATGGCAATACCCTATGGTTTAGAAACTATGCTATGGCTTGTGGTAGCAGCAACTTTAAAGTAAGCCACACCGCAGACAATGGCCTAGCGTTTTTGGGCACCGAAGATTTGAACGGTGCTTGTAATGCAATCTTCATGAAAACGGACATGGATGGCAATATGCTATACAAAAAGAACTGGAATGCTCGCCTTCGTGAGTTTCGTGAAATGACCGATGGCACGTTTGTACTTACCGGTTATGCTTCTTTCATGCCAAATGCAGTGGTTATATTGTTTGATAGTCTTCGTTTGGAAAGCCCGATTGATACTACCATCAACCAACAGCCTGACACTACTTTGCAACAGGATACCACAGTAGCTATTGATACAGTTGTAACTACAAATGACACTTCAGTGCAAACTGGCATAAACGATTCTCAGCTTGAAGATCGTTACCCTTCGGTAAAGTTGTACCCTAACCCATCAATGGGCGATGTGAATATTGAGTTTTACAACCCTAACAAGCAAAACTATACCTTGCAGGTGTATATGATAAATGGTATGCTGGTAACCATGAACGAAAACATACAAACCGATAAAATAGTAATACCAGGCAATACGCTTGCCGCTGGCCCATATATATACGTGCTGCAAGGCGAAGGCAACACCTACATGGGCAAGTTTATTATGGAATAAAGATCCTTTCATAGTTCGGGGTTTATGTGGTGATTTTCCCCGAGTTTTTAATGAAGAGCCCCTAAAGCGGTACAAGCTTTAGGGGCTCAATTTTTTAGGGTTATTGGTTTATTGGTTATTTGTTGATTGGTTCTTAACAATGCTCAGGTACCATCAAAGGAAGCTGTTAATAATAGTATAATGCGTTGCCCGTTGCTCCCGACATGTTTGTCCCCACATTACGTGATAGGGCGTTGCCCCATCCTATCAGTATATATCCCCGTGGGGGAATCACATATTTCGTTTACAATTTGCGGGCAACCCCAACGGGGTTAAGTAATATTTGCATAGGGCAACGCCCTATGTTCGTAACATGTGCACGCCCACATTACGTGATAGGGCGTTGCCCCATCCTATCCGTATATATCCCCGTTGGGGAAATACCTATTTCGTTTACAATTTGCGGGCAACCCCAATGGGGTTAAATAATGTTAGCATAGGGCAACGCCCTATGTTCGTAATATTTTACAAAAAACACTCAACAAACATCCCCATCACATTCAAAAATCAACCCCAAAAATCCTTTCTCTTAAATTCAATCAATATTTTTCATCTCTGCAACCAGCAGTTGGTAGCCCCTTTTTGAGGTTCTAAAAAATAATTTGAAAAAAGTTACACCAAAACGTAACTTTTTTCCGTTCTATAGTTACAGTCGTACCAACGGTTTCAGGATTATGCGATTAAAAACTTAGTGTTTTTTCAAGAAAAATCTTGACAAAAATGAGTTGTTGTAGTACATTGATATCATCAAAACGCTGATAGCGGTGTCCAACTCTCTCTAGCCTCTACTCAAAAACAGGCAACGATTTAATAGCTTAACAAACTAAAATTAGAGATCATGAAGTCACTTTCTATCATTACACTTTTATCACTTGGTTTGATTGTTGCACTTAGCAGCTTTACCTCTAATACTGGTAGCGCGGTAAATGCAAACAAGCCAAAAGTAGAAGCAGCCAATGTAACTGCTACTTCAACATTGGATATTGATGTGAATGCATTTATGGCTTCATTAGGACTTGCTACTCAAGTTGACGAAAAAGAATTAGAAGCCCAGTACCCGAGCGTGTCGGTTGCTTTTAATACCGGTAGCAACGTGGAAATTAAGTTTGCCAACCCTACCGCACAAGAATACCGCTTGGATATTTACGATATTGATGGCAACATCTTGGTAACGTATGTAGACATATATGGCGATACCGTGAAAATTGACGAGCGCTTTGTAGGGGCTTTGGGCAGCTACCTTTACAAGCTATCTGGCGAAGGCAACACATATGCTGGCAAATTCAGTGCACAATTGCCATAAGCAATAACAATATAAATAGGTCTCAAACCAACGAAAGCGCCTCGAGCTCATCCCTCGGGGCGTTTTCATTTTTGTTGTTATCTGACTAATAAATCGTCAGTTAAGTTTGTACTACGAGTTATTCACCGTAAAAAATCCATGGACCATCGACTATTGACCATCGACCAATTCATTACCTTTGCACCATGGGTGAACCGATTAGGGAAATAGCAGGATTGACTATACAGGGTATGGACTTGCACGGCCGCGGATGGGCCAAGTACAACAATAAAACCGTATTGGTAGAAACCGCATTGCCGGGCGAAGTAGTAGATGTAAACGTGTATCGCAAAGCTAAAGGTGAACTATTGGCGCGCCCTACTGCTATACACAAGTTTAGCCCCGAACGCGTGGAACCTACCTGCAAGCACTTTGGTGTATGCGGCGGTTGCAAATGGCAAAACGTGAGCTATAGCAGCCAGCTAAAATTCAAAACGCAGTTTGTTGAGAAAGCCTTTAAGCAACTAGAGCATTTAGGGTTACCTACATTTAGGTCCATAGTGCCTAGCGAGAACCTGCTGCACTACCGCAACAAAATGGACTATGGCTTTACTGGCCGTCGCTGGCTTACCAAAGAAGAAATGGCTGACGGCCCAGTAACAGAAGGGCTTACAGGCCTTGGCCAACATCCTAGCGGTGCCTTCGATAAAATATTGCACCTTGATGAGTGCTTCTTGCTTGAAGAGCCAGGTAACACCCTACGATTGGCAGTAAAGCAATTCGCCGATAAGCAGGGAATCAGTTTTTACGACCAACGGAACAGAACTGGCTACCTGCGCCAACTCATTATTCGCAACAGTAGCTTAGGCGAGTGGATGATAATATTGATGATAGGCAATGCCGATGCCACTGATGCCAAGAAGGTGTTGGACTTTATTGAGACTACCTTTCCGCAAGTAAAGAGCTTGTTTTATGTAATAAACGATGACCTTAACGATAGCATATTTGGTAAAGAGCTGGTGCACTATAAGGCCCAGCAATATATCAATGAGCGCTTGGGCGATGTTGGTTTCAGGGTAGGCCCATTATCTTTTTTCCAAACCAACCATGCGCAAGCTATAAAGCTTTATGATGTAGCGGCTGAGTTAGCCGATTTGAAGCCCACAGACACTGTTTACGACCTTTATACCGGCACAGGTAGTATTGCCCTGTATATTGCGAGCCGCGTGAAGCACGTTACGGGTATTGAGCTTATACCAGAAGCCATAGCCGATGCTTGGGATAATGCCCGCCGAAACGAGATAACCAACGTACATTTTATTGCGGCCGACATGAAAGACGTAATCAGGAAAGATTATTTCAAGAACATGCCGAAGCCAGATTTGCTGATAACCGACCCACCCAGGGCAGGCATGCACCCCAAAGTAGTAGATGCTTTGCTGGAGGCCGAGATACCACGCATCGTTTATGTAAGCTGCAACCCAGTAACCCAAGCCACCGACTTGTTAGGGCTAAGTAAGAAGTACCGCATTACGGCCGTACAGCCTGTTGACATGTTCCCACAAACGTATCATGTAGAGAATGTAGTATCGTTAGAGTTAATTTAACGACTATTGCCGTTACTGCAACCTAGCCAAAAACTTCTTGCCAGCTGGTATGTAAGGAAACTCCTCAGGGGTTTTTGGCGTAAGCTTCAAAGCGCTTTCTAACCACTGGCGGGCATTTAACTTGTCGCCAAGATATTCATAAAACAAAGCCAAATCGTATCGATAAACAATATAATCGGGGCGCTTGGTTATCAATTCTTTCATGGTTTTGATAGCAAGGTTCACATCGGCTCCCTTTGGTATACCACCAAACAGCATATCGGCCATGGAGCGCTCAAACCAAGTAGGTTTTGATAGCTCAAAGTTCCACCAAGCCAACATGTGCCTTAGCAATGGGTCGTCAGGTTTCATCTTGAAAGCAACATCGGCGTACTTTTTAATATCCCAAGCACCCGTTACACGCTCTTTGGTGGTGCCATATTTGGTCAAACGGGCAATGGCGCCAGCCATCAGTAAATTAGCCTCAAAAGTATTGGGGTAATACTTGTAAACCTTATCCGCATAATACTTGCTGCGGGTGTAGTAATGCTTAGCCAATTCAACATTGTAATCCTCCTGTATCCAGCCCAAGCGCGAGTTCATATAACCTGCGTTATATAGTGCCTCCTTGTTTATCGAATCGAGCAGCAAAACCTTCTCGAATAACACCAGTGCTTTTGCATCTTGATAGCTGTCTCTTGCTGCTTTTGCCTCCACTAGCATTGAGGCTAAATTGCTGGTTTGGCCAACAACAGCAGTTGAATGGAGCAACAAACTCACGAAAAACGAAAAAAAGAGGGCTAGGGGCTTCATTGGGCGCGAAATCATACACAAGATACTACACTATTATGACGTATTATATCATGAAATAGTTGCCAAAACATAATTATTTTCTAATCAACCCAAAAACAATCATCGCTATTATAGGTATGGGCATATCGCCTGATACTTCCCATTCATCATTTCCCGTGTTCCAAACCCGTTTCACTACATTACCTTGTACCAAAAACTCATCGTTGCCAGTATTCCAGCGGCGACGAAGAATGCGACCATCCCATTCAAACTCCTCGGTAGCAGCATTAAACCTGCGTTTTAATATCTTTCCATCCCACTCATATTCAACACCATCCTCGTACCACACGCGGCGCAGCACCTGTCCATCAAACTCCCACTCCTCATAGTCGTATGAGTTCCATCGGCGTTTCAGGGTATTGCCATCCCAACTAAAGTCATCATCACCGGTGTTCCACATACGCCTAATGGTTGCCTGGCCGGTGGTTGCAGCGCTGGTAGGCTTGGTAGTAGCACCTAAGGCATTAACGCTTGCCCAAAGTTTTTCTTTTAACTGGTATTGCTCGTTTACTAAATAAAACACGGCCGCCAATTCGCCCGTAGTCCACTTATCCCCAGTTAAGGTGGCCATCACCACTGATGGCAGACCAGCCTTAAGTACAAGGTTACCTTTGTCGCCTATTGAATAGTGCGCAATTAAATAACCATCGTTCAATCCATATCCGGGCATATAAAACCCACCAAGGCCCATGGCAAAACACACGGTTTGCATATCTCCGCTCACGGCATTGGCGCTTTTGTCGCTAAACAAATTATCGGTGCCTACCATCAGTACAATATCATTCTTACTCTCCGAAGCCCCTTTGAACACTAAATTGGCTTTTACGGTAAGCAGCGGTTTGCTGGCAGCATCATATATCACGCCATCCTGCACGGTGTACAAAGGATTTCCTGCGCCATCAAGCACGGTTTGGGCCAGCATAGTTGGCACTAATGCTACCAAAAGCAACAGGGCCAGCATATTTTGTTTGGGTAAAAACATACCGCTAAAACGCAAAGACCCGTGCATATTGTTCATCAATTATCTAATTCCCTGAAAATATCCACTATCTGGTTTTCATCGCTCACCAACATGGTTTGCAACCCGGCAAGTTTTGCGCCTTCTAAATGGCCAGCAGTATCATCCAAAAACAACGTTTCGGAGGGCACCAAGCCATTTTCATTGATAATCTGCAAAAATGAAGCTACATCGGGTTTGCGCAACCCCATGATATGCGAAAAATACACTTTTTCGAACAATGGGTCTAGGTTTGGCAACCCGTGGGCATCATTCAATATTTTATTGAAACCCTCAAAATGGATTTGATTAGTGTTGCTAAACAAAAACGTGCGATACTTACCCTTCAACTTTCGCAACAAAGCCACGCGCTCGGTTGGTATATCTAGCAGCATGGCGTTCCAAGCGGCAATCAGCTGAGCATCAGAGGCCGGGCCTATCAACTCACGCAACCCTTTTAAAAACGTTGGCGTATCAATGGCTCCAACCTCAAATTGCTTGAAAATTTCGTGCTGTATAGTGTAGGTAAATAATGGAACTTCTTTGCCAATGGCCAACTCTTTGAAAGCCCAATAGGTGCTTTCCATATCAAGGTTAATGATAACGCCGCCAAGGTCGAAAATGATATTGTTGATTTTTTCTAAAGAGTTTATCACAGGATGTTTTTATTCTCCGTGCAAATATCTAAATTTGCGTTCCATTTCGGAAACATGGTTTACGAAATCGGGCCCTTAGCTCAGTTGGTTAGAGCAGCAGACTCATAATCCGTTGGTCGTAGGTTCGAGTCCTACAGGGCCCACAAACAGAAACGGCTACCTCATCGGGTAGCCGTTTTTTATTTTTATTTAATTAGTTGAAAGGTTATTGGTTGATTGGTTTTACTATGCTATTCATCCATTGTACTTTGTACTTTGTACATTCTATTTACAGTATTTCTCTAGCGTTGTAGCGGCGCGGCTATGACCATTTATCTCTGCCTTCGACCAATCTTTGCAAGCAGCATCATTATTGCCACTATATTTGTAACTAAACCCACGATTGAAATAACAATCCTTTAGTTTGAACGCCATATTGATACAAACCGTGTAATCTTCAATGGCCTTGCCATCGTTTTCTAGGTCGTAATATACATTTGCTCGGTTGTAATAGGCATCTGCCAAATCAGGATTTAAACTTAGGGCTTTACCAAAATCGCCAATTGCGGCAGCGTAATTTTTGTTTTTGTATTGCGCGTACCCACGGTAGTTGTAAGTTTTGGCATCGTCGGGGCGCAGGGTAAGGCAATGCTCAAAACCTGCTATAGCCTCATCGTAGCGACCCGTTTGCGAGCACACCAAGCTTTTATTGAACCATGTATTGTAATTGCTATCATCTAATTTCAAGGCTGCAGCAAGGTCGGCGTAAGCACCTTCAAGGTCTTTAAGAATTGCCTTTTCAATACCCCTGAGGCTGTAAGCATCGGCATTGTCGGGCTCTTTGGCCAGCACTTCCGAGAAATCGGCAATAGCACCATGAGAGTCATCTAGCTTCGATTTTACAATACCCCGATTGTAGTATGCCGATGCAGGCGGCACGACCTCTTTGGCAATTATTAAGTTGAAAGTGCTTAGTACTTGGTTGTAGTCAGTAACATTGTCCTGCCATTCCACAAAATCTTGGGCATTCAGGTTAGCAAAGCTTGCTGCCATAAGCAGCATAACAAAGAGCTTTTTCATAATGGTGGTGGTTTTTGACCAATCTGATACCTTATACGAAGACCATCACCACTAGGTTGCAAAAATTAGAATATCGTATAGATAAACGGAGAAGCCGCACCGCCGGCACTGCCCACGGCAATGAGTACGATAACGAGCAGCAATACCGCAATTACGGGAATGAGCCACCATTTTTTGCGCTCCATGAGGAACTGCCCGAACTCCTTGAAAAACTCGATCATAACGTAAATATACATGTTTCGATACTTCGTTCAAATAGTTTCTGATTATCAACCCGCCCAAATTCACTAATTTTACATTTCAAAATATGCATACCATGAGCTTAGAATTAAACATAAACGATGCGATAAAGAAGGCCATGTTGGCTAAAGACCAAGTGGCCTTGCGCGGCTTGCGTGCTGTAAAATCGGCCATACAATTAGCCAAAACCTCTGAAGGTGCTACCGGTGGCGACCTTACCGAAGCCCAGGAGTTGCAAATACTGCAAAAGCTGGTAAAAACCCGTAAAGACTCTTTGGACATATATAATCAACAAAACCGCGCCGATCTGGCCGAAAAAGAGCAAGAAGAGCTTGCAGTTATTGAGCCTTTCTTACCAAAGCAATTAACTGCCGATGAATTGAAAGCCGAAATACAAAAGGTAATAGCCGAGACAGGTGCCACTAGCATGAAAGACATGGGCAAAGTGATTGGCCAAGCTAACGCTCGCCTTGCCGGACGTGCCGATGGCCGCTCTATTAGCGAAACCGTGAAAGCGCTGCTTTCGTAGTCCACGGTCCACAGTCGATAGTCCATGGAAATAATGTCAAAAAGGTGCTTGATACTTGCTACTCACTACTTGATACAGTCAAATGCTAATTGATATTATCTTGGTTGTTTGCATTGCACTGGGGTTTATACTCGGGTTCAGGGGCGGTATTATCCGCTCACTGCTTTCGTTTGTAGGCTTGTTTTTGGGTGTAGCGGTAGCGGTAAAATGTACGGCATTGGTAAGCCAATACCTTTACAAGAACTTTGCCGTGGAGGCCGCGTGGTGGCCGTTTGTGGTGTTTATTGCCCTGCTTGTTATTGTGGTACTGGTAATGAAGTTGATAGCCATTTTGATGGAAAAGGTATTGGATGGCGCCTCTTTGGGCCTTTTAAATAAACTGTCGGGCGCCGCTGTTTGGTGTTGTTTAATGGTCCTCCTATTAAGCCTTGGGCTATGGTTTGCCAACCAAGGCGGCCTTATACGCCCCGAGCTTAAAGCCGAATCGCATACATATAGTTACCTGCTGCCTATTGGCCCTTGGACGCTTGAAGTAATGGGCAACATTATTCCTTGGTTTAAAGGCATGTTTGAGGTAGTAACCAACGAATTGGACGAACTAGTAAAAAAGGCTTCGTAATGCTGCTATTGCTCGACAATTACGATTCATTCACTTACAATCTTTACGATTACTTATACCAATTGGGTATAGAGTGCAAGGTGCTCCGCAACGATGAATGCACTATTGCCGACTTGGAAGCGCTACCCTTAAAGGCCATTGTAATTTCGCCCGGGCCGGGCCGACCGGAAGATTCGGGCATTACGATGCAAGTTATTGAGCATTTCCACGCTAAACTGCCCATACTAGGTATATGCCTAGGGCATCAAGCGTTGGGGCTGTATTTTGGGGCAAAACTGGTCAGGGGCTTAGAGCCGGTACACGGCAAAACCTCGCTCTCCAGCCATAACAATAATGTGGTTTTCGAAGGCATCCACTCTCCATTTCCCGTAATGCGTTACCACTCGTTGGTATTGGAACAATTGGATGGTACGC
This sequence comes from uncultured bacterium, assembly GCA_903861055.1. Classification (GTDB taxonomy): domain Bacteria; phylum Bacteroidota; class Bacteroidia; order Chitinophagales; family CAIOSU01; genus CAIOSU01. The sequence goes on along the minus strand of CAIOSU010000278.1, from coordinate 12,911 downwards.
CTTTGGACATAATTGCCACCACTGCTTATGGCATAGCCATGGCCATAAAACACCGTGAGTTGCCGTTATATGGCTTCCAGTTCCACCCAGAATCTATACTAACACCAGATGGATTGAAATTATTGGGTAATTGGTGGGCTGGGGTGACCACCCCTATCCCCTCCTTGGCCAATCGCTAAAAGCCACTCGAAGGAGGGGGAACCATTATGTTCGCAAATTCCTAAATTTTCAATTCAATACTATAGTAATTTCACCTCTCGTTCGCGTTTGCCACCAACCTCAATGGTCACAATATTGTCGCAGCAATCGGCATTGTCTTCGCAGAAGTCGTCGCCATAGTCAGCATCTCGGTCTTTAAGGTCGGCAATGCTCATTTTAAGCTTACCGGCACGAGGCCAACGGCACACTGTTTCGTATACCAAATCAGCATCAACAGTAGTTTCGTAGTTTCGCTCCTCACGGTCAATGCCATTGCTGGTGCCGGTAACGGTATAGGTGTCGTCAAAAATAATCAAAGGGTCTTTTTCGTTGCGCAAGGTATATACACGGTCGCAGGTCCAGGTACTAATGTTTCCATCGGCATCGGTAAGGGTTCCGCCAGCTACTACAAACCGAAATTGGCGTTTTCCGTCGCTGTTCAGCGCCAAAGTAGTCAATACCAAGCTGCCGTCAATTTTAATTCCTTCAACCGTAAAAGCACTCGGTGTAGCGGTAGTTACGGTACCTTCATCATAAATGCTTCCAGTTGCCGTAACAGACACGCTGCCTGCACGCTTTATGTTGTACAAGTCGGTGCAGCTATCGCCAAAAGTAAGGGTATAGCCACCGTTTACCGCAGTTTTGGTTATACACGGGTCAACAATAAAACTAGCACCCGGCCCCAACACTTGCATGCTCAAGCGAAAAATATCATGATAGCTGCTCTCGGCGGCACTGTGGTCAAACAGGCTATCATACTGACGGTTTTCGCGAAATTTTTCGCAACCTGAGTTCAAAAGCGCGACAGTGATAAGTAGGCAAAGTGCTACTAAAGTTGTGTTTTTCATGTGGTTCTGGTTGGTTTAAACCGTTTCGATTCGCAAAAATACATATTATAAATGGTTTTGTCCAGTGGGGCGGGGGCAAATGAGAGATATGAAATGTGAGATGAGAAATGGGAGATAGAAAATTATTAATTAATGTAGGACGGGTATTAAACAACCTTACAAATCGTAAATCGTAATTCGCAAATCTCGAAATACCACCCACACTTTAAACATTTCCCTATCTTTTTGGTTAAATAGTTTTAGCATTGCATTATGGAAATGATACGCAACCAATGGTACATGGCTTGCTTGCTTGATGAGCTGAAGCACCAAAACCCATTGAAGAAAAAAATAGTAGGCCAAGAACTCGTGGTTTTCAAAACCGAATCAGGGAAAATTGGGGTAATGGAAGACCGCTGTTGCCACCGGAACGTGAACCTGTCGTTGGGTAAGGTGCAGGGCGAAACCATTAAATGCGGCTACCACGGTTGGGAATATAATACCCAAGGCGCCTGCACTTGCATACCCTCCTTGCCCGAAGGCGAAGCGGTACCTCGTACCGTGCGCATTGAGGCTTACCCTGTTGAAGTAAAGCACCAAGCGGTATGGGTATATTTAGGAGATGAAGCCTTAATGAGCCAAGCCATAATACCGCCAATGACGGAACTTGACGAGTTCCCGATAGTATACAATTACCATTTTTTGGATGCAGATTTGAAGTTAGTGGCCGAGAGCTTGATTGATGCCTACCACATTAACCACGTACACAGCGCCAGTATCAAGACCTTTATGGGTAACCTGTATGGCGAAGATGTGGAGTTTAACTTAAATATACAGGATAAGTACCTAACGGGTGAATACCTGCGCCACAACGATAGCAGCATTTGGGAGAAACTATACTTTGGCTTTGATAAAGAAATAAAGACCAAATTCGGGTTCTGGTTTCCGCATACATCGAAGCTGGATATACAGTTCAAAAAGCGCCGAATGGTAATTTACGAGCACTTTTACCAAGTAGATGAGCACACCATAAGTATGTGCCAGATTACAGCTTGGCAAAAAATTTTCAATGAATTTCCGCTGTTTATCTTCGATAAGCCGTTTATGCTCAATAAATCGAACAAAATTGTAGAAGAGGATATTGTTTTCTTGGAAAACAACAAGCGCATTAAAGATGAAACTGGCAAACGCGATATTCTAATACAATCAGACACTGTGACGTTTGAATTTTCTAAATTGTGGAACCGAAACCTAAAGGCAAATACCGTTGGCCATGAAGAACCTGTTGAGGCAGAAGATAAGAAGTAAGCTGAAGAACTACCGCGTTGCCCTAAATACCCCCAATGAAACTCAACCCCTGAAACTAAGCACCCCTAAAAGGGTGGCCGTTATTGGCGGCGGCTTGGCAGGTATATCGGCAGCTAGCAACTTGGCCGAGCGAGGCTTTGAAGTAACCCTTTATGAAAAAGATAACTTTTTGGGCGGTAAAGCTGGTGCTTGGACTTTTGAAAGCCACGGCGAAACCTTGAATGTAGAGCATGGTTTCCATGCCTTTTTTAGGCAGTACTATAATTTGCGCACCTTTATGAAAAAGGTTGGGGCTTTTGAAAACCTCATCCCTATCGATGACTACTTGATACTGTTGGAAGATGGCAACAGTCTTGGCTTTAAAGACCTAGAACCTACACCCGGATTGAATGTGCTAGATTTGCGCAAGCGTGGCGTGTTCAACTTCCTTACGCTAATAAGCCCATTTAGTATGCCGTTTTTGCACCTGCTACGGTACGATAGGGAAAAGACATTCAAGCAATTCGATAACGAGAACTTTGAGCAATATGCGCGGCGAACGTTCATGCCCAAGCGCATGCGGTTAGTGTTCAATTCGTTTGCCCGAGCTTTTTTCTCTGAGCCAGAGAAAATGAGTATGGCCGAATTGATTAAAGGATTCCATTTCTACTTTTTAAGCAATGAGGACGGTCTGCTTTACGATGTACTAAACGATGATTTTCAGCACAGTTTTATCGACCATTGCGAGCGCCACATGGCTGCGCATGGCGTAACCATCAAAAAAAATAAACCTGTAACCGACATAGTGCGCAAGCCGCAAGGTTTTACCGTTGATGGCGAGCTGCACAACTATGTGGTACTTTGCACCGATGTAAAACACATCCGCCCGCTCATCAATAATTCGCCTACGTTGCAGCAATATTCGAGCTTTAATAAGTCTGTCGTAGGGCTAAAGCCATCTGATAGGTATGCCGTGTTGCGGATATGGACGGATAAATACGAGCAACAGCCCGATTTGCCATTTTTTATCTTCACGGATAGGCTAAAGGCATTGGACAGTATTACACTATATCATAAAATGGAAAAAACCTCGGCCGCTTGGAGCGCCAAGCACAACGGGGGCATTTTTGAGCTACACAGCTACGCCCTGCCTGCCGACCTGAAAGATGACGAAGCCATCAAACAAACCCTGATGGAAGAGTTTTTTCATTACTTCCCGGAGCTTAAAGGACTACAAATAAGGCATGAGTTTTTTCAGCATCGCCACGATTTTCCAGCCTTTCATACCGGGCTTTACAATAGCCGCCCCACTATCAATACCGAAATAGCTGGTCTATACTTAGCCGGTGATTGGGTAAAAATGGACAACCCAACCATGCTCATGGAAGCGGCCTACACGTCGGGCAGCCTTGCCGCCAACGCCATTATGCAAAAAGAAGGTTTAAGAGAGAATTTGCTGGAGAGTGTGCCGCTGAAGGGGATATTTGCGTAGGCTAAATAAATTACTGCTTTAACTACACGTCATTGCGAGGAACAACTTTCGAGCTTTTCGCGAGATTGGAGTGACGAAGCAATCTCCTGCCACGGAGCATGATATTCAGCAACTTGTGCCCTTGACTGTAATATGTATTGTTGGCAGGTGCGGGTTTGTGTGTTCACTACTTCGGCTTGGGGATTGCTTCAAGCCTGCTTTTATCTCCTGGTTGTTAGTTGAGCAGGTAAGGCTTTCGCAATGACGCGTAGTTTGAAGGTATATCCCTTACCCTTCAAACTTCTTAAATATTACCGAAGCATTTTTACCGCCAAAGCCAAAGGTATTGCTTAGGGCAGCGCGTATGGTGCGCTTTTGCGCAGTGTGGAAGGTAAGGTTCAATTTCGGGTCGATGGCCGGGTCGTCGGTAAAGTGATTGATGGTAGGCGGCACTATATCATTAGCCACGGCCAATATACTAGCAAGCGCCTCCACTCCTCCTGCAGCACCCAATAAATGCCCTGTCATGCTTTTGGTTGAGCTAATGTTGAGTTTGTAGGCACTTTTGCCAAACACATCGGCAATAGCCTTCAGTTCGGCCGTATCACCAAGTGGTGTAGAAGTGCCGTGCACATTGATGTAATCAATATCCTCGGGTTGCAGACCTGCATCCAACAAAGTTTCTTTCATGGCACGCATGGCACCATTGCCATCAGGGTGTGGGGCCGTAATGTGGTAAGCATCGGCGGTCATGCCACCGCCTACCATCTCGGCATATATTTTAGCACCGCGCGCCTTAGCGTGCTCGTATTCTTCTAGTATAATGGCAGCGCCACCTTCACCTAACACAAATCCATCTCGGTCAAGGTCAAACGGGCGACTGGCCGTAGTTGGGTCGTCATTGCGCTCGCTCATAGCGCGCATGGCCGTAAAGCCACCAATGCCCGATGGCGAAATGGCACCTTCGCTACCACCTGTAATCATGGCATCGGCCTTACCCAAGCGAATAAGGTTAAATGCATCAATAACAGAGTGGGTAGAGGAAGCACATGCCGATACGGTGGCATAGTTAGGGCCCATTAGGCCATGTTTTATGGAGATGTGCCCAGGGGCAATATCCAAGATCATTTTCGGGATAAAAAACGGATTGAAGCGGGGTATTTGGCCGTTTACGTAGTAGTTGCCTACTTCCTCTTCAAAGGCATGTATGCCCCCAATACCGCAGCCCCAAACAACACCAATGCGGTAGCGGTCCATTTTTTCAAGGTCCCACCCAGCATCTTTAATAGCTTGGTCACTAGCTGCCATAGCAAAATGGGCAAAACGGTCCATTTTGCGGGCATCCTTTTTATCCATATAGTCTAACGGATCGAAACCTTTTACCTCACAGGCAAATTTGCAACGAAACTGGGAAGCATCGAAAATGGTTATGGGAGCCGCGCCACTTTGGCCCGATACCAAACCTTTCCAATAAGCATCAACGGTGTTGCCTATCGGCGTTACGGCGCCCAGTCCGGTAACCACGACGCGTTTTAGCTGCATGCGCGCTTTTTAGTTTTTAAGCTGCTCTTCCAAGTAGGCTACTGCTTGGCCAACTGTGGTAATAGTTTCAGCTTGTTCGTCGGGAATAGAGATATTGAATTCTTTTTCGAATTCCATGATCAATTCCACCACATCAAGTGAGTCGGCGCCCAAATCGTTATTGAAGCTAGCCTCTGGTGTTACTTCGCTTTCGTCAACGCCTAATTTATCAACTATAATTTTCTTAACTCGTGCTGAAATGTCAGACATGGTCGGGTGTTTTTTTTAGGTCTGTCTCCTAATGAATTTATGGAGCAAAAATAATCCTTTTACCCCCACATAACCAAATTTTGGTTTTTTTAATTGATAAGGAGTCCACAGGCAGCAGTCAGCAGCGTGCAGAAAAGGACAAGAGGAGCTCTATTCACTGTCACAGTTTAAGATATTCTAGTTATCGGTTGTTTTATTACTCTGTAATATGCATTTACTATCTGTCATCCGTTCTTTGTACCTTTGAGATACACCAAATTATTCGAGGCTTTGGCAAAGAAAGGTTTAACGCTGGAATGGGAGCCAGAATGCTCTTTTGAGCTTATTTCTATCGTTTCGCCCATCCGCGATTATCGTATTTGCTGGCTGCTAAACCACCACCTTAGTTATCAGCTAGAATGGAAAGAAGAGGTGCCGCTGCTAGGAGGCAGGGGAAAGCAAAAGACCTTGTTCAATCGATATTCGTATAACGACGAACTCAACTGGCTTCAGTTCCATTTCATTAATAACAAGTACCTTGGTAAGAATTTAGTGCCTGAACTAGAACAAGTTGACCATTTATTTTTGGTGGATGGCACCAATGCAGCGATAGAGAAAGAACGCATTATCACTACCTTAAAAAGCCTACCGCTTATACAAGCTGTATTTGCGGTAAACCCAAATGAATTACGTTCAAAGAAAAACCTCATTTTCGAATGATACCAAATTACAACAGAACCAAAATAATTGCCACCGTTGGCCCATCTTCCAACACTTACGAAATATTGCTTGAGTTAGTGAAAACAGGTGTAAACTTGTTTCGCTTCAACTTTTCGCACGGCACGCACGATCAGCACAAACTGGTATTTGAGCACATACACAAAATAAACAGGGTATATAAACTCAATATTGGCATCTTGGCCGATTTGCAAGGCCCTAAAATCAGAATCGGTATGGTTAAGGATAACCATATCGAGATTTTCCAAGGCGATGAGCTAACCATAACAAGCACTGAGGTTATTAGCACTGAAAAGCAACTCTACATTAACTATGAGCAACTGCCCCGCGATGCACAACCGGGCGACAAAATCTTGCTTGACGATGGCAAGGTTGAGTTGCAGGTTATCAGCTCAAACGGCAAAGACCTTACCAAAGTGAAGGTGTTGCAAGGCGGTGTGCTATCGAATAAGAAAGGTGTTAACCTGCCCGATACCAAACTTTCCATTCCTTCCATTACCGAAAAAGACAAGCGCGATTTGGAATTTGCGATGGCCAATGGTGCCAACTGGATTGCCATGTCGTTTGTGCGCTCTGCCGATGATATTTTGGAACTGCGAGAATTAATTGGCGATAACAAGAAACACCGAATTATTGCCAAAATAGAAAAACCCGAAGCGCTAACTTGCATTGATGAAATAATAGCCGCTACCGATGCCATTATGATTGCCCGTGGCGACTTGGGCGTAGAGGTAGCCATGGAAAGGATGCCGATAATACAAAAAGACATAGTGCGCCGCTGCGTGTTGGCGAGCAAGCCTGTGGTGGTTGCTACCCAAATTATGGAGAGCATGATAACCATGAACCGCCCTACCCGTGCGGAGATAAACGATGTGGCCAACGATATGATTGACGGTGCCGATGCCTTGATGCTTAGCGGCGAAACCGCAGCCGGTGCGCACCCTGTAAAAGTTGTAGAAAGCATGATGCGCATAATGCGCTACGTTGAAGAGCAAGACATGGTATACAACCGAAACCTGCGCCCCGACAAGTCATCTAAGACCTACATTTCCGATTCAATTTGCCATAGTGCAGCTCGCATGTCGGAAACGGTTGATGCCAAAGTAATTATAGGCATGACCCGTTCGGGCTATACAGCCTTTATGGTGAGCAGCTTCCGTCCGAAGGCCAAAATCATGATTTTTACGGACAATGAAGATTTGTTGAACATTCTGAGCATATCGTGGGGCGTGCACGCGTTCTATTACGATAAGCTAGTAAGCACCGACCAAACTGTAACTGATGTAATTGAGATACTTAAAACCAAGAGCGTAATTGCCAAAGGCGATGTAGTAATCAATACAGGTACCATGCCCCTTCACAAACAAGGCCGTGCCAATTTTGTGAAAGTTACTATTGTGGAGTAAAATTATTTACGATTTCAGATTTACGAATTACGATTGTGTTGTGTACTTAAATCGCACATAGGGCGATGCCCTATGCTAAAAGTATTATACCACGTTGGGCCCCTCATAAAACACTTGTCACCCCGAGTTTTTCCGCGAGGGGCCTTTGTGATTCAAAGCTAAAACCTGCAAATACTGCTACCCACCCAACGGTGATTGCTTGGGTAATTGAACATTATCCCATTATCCCAAAAAGATCCCTCTCAAAATCGGGATGACAAACGGGGAAAAACATAGAGGTAACGGCTAGTCACTATTCACTAACAACTAGTTACTAGACTACTTTGCTTTATTCGCCAATTGGCCGCAGGCGGCATCAATATCTTTACCACGGCTCAGGCGAACTTTGGCTACCACGTCGTTGCGATTCAAGAAGTTAATGAAGTCTTCGCGTCGGTCTTCATCGGTTTTGGTGAAAGGCACTTTGTCCACGTTGTTGTATTCAATAATATTTACCCTAGCGCCCGGTACTTTGCGGCAAAGCTTCACAAGTTCCTCGGCATCGGCGCGGCTATCGTTAAATTTATCGAACAGAATATACTCAAACGTAATGCGCCCAGCCGTTTTTTCATAGAAATAATTCAGGGCCTCAACCAAAGCGTTCAAGTTATTGGTCTCGTTAATGGCCATAATGGTATTGCGCTTGGCATCATTGGCCGCGTGAAGCGATAGGGCCAAATTTACCCTCGCACCGTCATCACCCATTTTCACAATCATTTTGGCTATTCCGGCAGTGCTAACGGTTATGCGCTTAGCGGCCATATGTAACCCCTCGGGTGATATAATATGGTCGATGCCTTGCATTACGTTGGCATAGTTCAATAGCGGCTCACCCATACCCATAAATACTACATTGGTAAGGCCAATGCCATACGAGCGCAACGAAGTACGATTGAGAAGCACCACCTGGTCGTAAATTTCTGCTGGGTCAAGGTTACGCAGGCGACCCATAAAACCCGTAGCGCAAAACTTACAACTTAGGCTACAGCCCACCTGGCTCGATACACAGGCCGTTACCCTATCCTCAGTAGGAATAAGCACCCCTTCAATCATGTGCCCATCGTGCAGTTTGTAGCGAATTTTGATGGTGCCATCCTTGCTCTCTTGCACCACATCCTCGGTCATGGTACGTATCATAAACTCCGCTTCCAGCTTGGTGCGCAGCTCTTTGCTCAAGTTAGTCATATCCTCAAACGTAGTAGCGGAGCGTTTCCAGAGCCACTCATACACTTGCTTGGCGCGAAAGGGCTTTTCACCCAATTTTACCATCGCATTCTTAAGTTGCTCGGCATTCATTTTACGGATATCGACTGTAGGCATGGTGCAAAGATACGCTGGTTTATGTACGAAGTACGATTTACGAGGTGTAAATGGTATTTATGAAGTGCGAATTAGCTAAACCACAATAAGATGCGAAACGTTCAAGCTGCCTTTAACGGTCAAATTAAAAATAAAAGTCTTGCCTTAAATCACTTCCATCGACTATACAACTATACACTTTGCACCCACCGTTTATAATAATTAGCAGCCGTTTCGCAGCCCTGCGTATTGTTTTTATATCTTTAAGTGCCTAAAGCTAGAATTAGCCAATTTTACTTGCCTGCTAGGCAGTTTAAAAAAGGTCAATAAGGCTTAACAAATTTTAACGGGTATATTTTTTTGAGCTCTTTATTTTTGCACAACTGAATTATAGCAACATTAATCGCATAGCAAATGGAACCAACTGCGCATACCGATATTAGAGCCTTGAACGAAAAGATACAAGCCGAAAGTGCTTTCATCGAATTGATACAGGTGGAACTGGGCAAAGCCATTATTGGCCAAAAATATATGGTTGAGCGCCTGCTACTCGCCTTATTGGGGCAAGGGCATATTTTGCTTGAGGGTGTACCTGGCTTGGCTAAAACCTTAGCCATTACCTCGCTATCAAAAGCCATTGATGTAAAGTTTAGCCGCATACAGTTTACACCTGATTTGTTGCCTGCCGATTTGATAGGTACCATGATATACAATCAGGCCAAAAACGACTTTACCGTAAGGCGCGGACCTATATTTGCCAACTTTGTGCTGGCCGATGAGATAAACCGTGCCCCAGCCAAGGTACAAAGTGCCTTACTTGAGGCCATGCAAGAGCGCCAGGTAACCATTGGACAGCAAACCCATCCATTGGAGAGTCCATTCTTGGTATTGGCCACCCAAAACCCAATTGAGCAAGAGGGAACTTACCCACTACCAGAAGCACAGGTCGATCGTTTTATGTTGAAGGTAGTGGTAACTTACCCAAGCAAAGAAGAAGAGCGTATGATTATGCGGCAAAACGTAAACCAAGAGCGCGTAAACATTCAGCCAGTAGTGTCGCCTGAAGAGATATTAAGGGCCCGCGAATTGGTGCGCATGGTGTACATGGACGAAAAAATTGAAGCTTACATATTAGATATCGTGTTTGCTACCCGAAACCCTGATAAATATGGTTTAGGCAAACTGAAGCCATTGATTAGCTATGGTGGTTCGCCAAGGGCAAGCATTAACCTAGCATTGGCTGCCAAAGCTTATGCCTTTATTAAGCGCAGGGGCTATGTAATACCTGAAGATGTAAAGGCGGTATGCTACGACGTAATGCGCCACCGTGTTGGCATTACCTACGAAGCCGAGGCCGAAAACATCACCAGTGAAATGATTATTAGCGAGATATTGAATAAAGTGGAGGTGCCTTGATTTCAATGTGCTGATGTGCTGATGTGCTAATTTGAAAATTTGAAAATGAAGAGTTGCCCATAACACGGTAGCTCCTCCCCCTTTTTGGGGGGTGTTGGGGTGGGGGTTGTTCGGACGAGAATTAAATTAGCAATAACCGAACAGGAGTAATCAAAAGTTGTAAGAAACACCTTACGCTTTATTTAAGCAGTAAACAAGGTGTCATGGTGAGCGGAGCCGAACCATGGCGGCATATCCTCAGATTATCGGCCACCAACCAAAATGGAAACAAAAGAACTCCTAAAAAAGGTAAGAAAGATTGAAATCCGCTCGAAAGGGCTGAGCAATCACCTATTTTCGGGAGAGTACCATACTGCTTTTAAAGGCAAGGGCATGTCGTTTAGCGAGGTACGCGAGTACCAATTTGGCGACGATGTACGTACCATAGATTGGAACGTAACGGCCCGCCTCAACCACCCGTATGTAAAGGTGTTTGAAGAAGAACGAGAACTAACGGTAATGTTGGTTATCGACATCAGCGAATCGTCGTTGTTTGGCACCACGGGCCGCTTTAAGCGCGACCTGATAACCGAGGTGAGCGCCATTCTTTCGTTTTCGGCCATTAACAACAACGATAAGGTTGGGGTAATTTTCTTTAGCGATAAGGTAGAGAAGTTCATTCCTCCCAAGAAAGGCCGCAGCCACATATTGCGCATCATTCGCGAGCTGATAGAGCTAGAACCTACCCAAAGTGGAACCAATTTGGGCGAAGCACTGCGCTACTTGAACAATGTAATGAAGAAAAAAGCCATCGTTTTCGTGCTCTCCGATTTCATTGACAGGGGCTACCAAGATGCCTTGAACATAGCCCGCCGCAGGCACGATGTAGCCGGTATACACGTGTATGATTTATGGGAAAAAGACCTGCCACCACTGGGTTTGGTGCGTGTGCTCGACCCTGAAACCAAGCAAGTGAAGTGGGAAGATTTCTCGAGCAAAGCCATCCGTGTCAAACAAGCCAAATGGTTCGAAGAGAACCGTCTCTACGCGCGCAACGCGTTTTTGAAAGCCGGTGCCGACATGGTGAGCATCTGTACCAACGAAGACCATATTTTGCCACTCCTAAAATTCTTTAGAAAACGAGGATGAGCAATATGCAGAACAACATAAACAAGTTGATAAAGCCTTTAGCGCTGGCCATATTGCTAATGGCTGCTGCCAATGCAGTTGCCCAACCAGAAGTTGAAGCCACCATTGCCCCAAAAGAGATACTTATTGGCCAACCCACCACGCTTACTTTACAAGTAAACCACGAACCTAACGTTACTATCTTTTGGCCTAATACCGATGTAGAATTGCCAATAGATAGTGGTCGGGTTTTAGAGGTACTTAACAAGAGCAAAATAGACACAGTGCTTACTGGCGGATTTATGCAGCAAAAGCTTACCCTGCAAGTTACCGCCTGGGATACAGGTTTCTATATCATCCCACCGTTCAAATTTTTGTACCAATCGCCTGCCGATACGGCACCGTTAACCCTGGAAAACTACCCCGTATTGTTGCAGGTAAATACCATTGTCGTTGATACCACTCAAGCATTTAAAGGCCTCAAAGACCCCATTGATGCGCCGTTCAGTATTTGGGAATACAAATACCATATTTTAGGTGGCGCCGTTGCCCTTTTCCTTATCGCATTCTTGTTCTACATCATGTTCCGTAGGGTTGATATGGCTGCCAAAACTGCCGCCAAGCCTAAAAAACCCGCGCACGAAATGGCCCTCGAAAAATTAATGACCATTGAAGGAGCGAAGCTATGGCAGCAAGGCGATTTAAAAACCTATTACTCGGGCATAAGCGATACCATGCGCGAGTACCTAGAGGCACGGTTCCGGTTTTTAGCTGTTGAATCGACCACCGATGAAATATTTAGCGAACTAGATAAGCTGGATTTGCCTGCCAAGCAACGTGACCAGCTAAAAGAGATGTTTACCCTTGCCGATTTGGCCAAATTTGCCAAAGTGCAACCCTTGCCCGACGACCATTTGAACGCCATGCGCATAGCCAAAGAGTTTGTAAACCAAACGCATAAAACTAAGCCCGATAGTACCCATGTTTAGTTACTGGCAACATATCGAGTTTGCCCAGCCACGGGCATTTTTCCTGCTGGTACTGCCCATGCTGCTTATGGTATGGAAAGCTTGGCGCTACAACCAACACTATGCCGAGCTGCGCATGTCTACGTTGCAAGGCTTTGGCGATAGCACTGGTGGCTACAAAGGTTGGCTCAAAAGCGTACTGTTCTTGTTACGCATTCTCACTTTTTGCTTGCTTATTGTAGTACTGGCTAGGCCACAAAGCAACCTAAAAGAAGAAAACATTACGGCCGAAGGTATCGATTTGGTAATGGCACTGGATGTATCATCGAGTATGCTAGCCGAAGATTTCCAACCTAACCGTTTGATTGCAGCCAAAACACTTGCC
>CAIOSU010000277.1 GCA_903861055.1 uncultured bacterium | reverse complement strand
GGATAATTTGAAGATTTGAAAATAAAGAAGGCATCATATTTGCCGGTAGCAATAAGGAGGTCTTGCGTCTTGTGTCTTACGTCTTGTGTCTAAAGTCTTTTGTAACTTAACGCTCAAATACTATCGTATGTTGAAACGCGCTTTTGTGTTCGCTTTATTAGCTGGATTGCTGGTTTTGGGTGGCTGCGCTACTTTTAAAGAATTGGCAAACTTTGCTAAGTGCAAGTTCCGGTATACCAGCATTACCAAAACCCAACTGGCAGGGGTTGATATAACCAAAGTAATGAGTTACAAAGACCTCAACTTTACCGATGCGGCCAAGGTAGCGGCTAATGTAGTTCAGGGCAAGCTGTCCCTCAATTTTACCATCAACCTACAAGTAACCAATCCTCATACCGAGTTAGCAGCATTGAATAAGCTTGATTGGATTGCCTTTATTGATAATAAACAATTGGTAAGTGGTGTGCTTAACCAGCGCGTAGAAATAGGTGCGGGGCAAACCACCAATCTGCCATTGACGGTAGTAGCTGATTTGGTGCAAACTTTTAAAGGCGAATCGAAAGACAAGTTACCTACTTACGCCTTTGGCCTAGCTGATAAGGATGGAAAACCCACTCGTGTTGGGATGAAGGTAAAACCAACTATTGTGGTAGGTGGCATGTCGTTTGCTTACCCAGGCTGGATAACCTTAAGCCAAGATTTTAAAACTGAATGATGGTTTATTAATTGATTTGTTATTGAATGATTGGTCAAAAGGTTAACCAATCAACAAATAAACCAATTAACCAGTATACCAATAACCAATAACCAAACAATGAGAATCCTAATAAAAGACATCCATACCATTGTTCAAGTAGAGGAAGATGTGCTTCGTACAACTGCCGTAAAGGGTAGCGATATGAAGTATCTGCCCCGCTTGGAGAAGGCTTGGTTGTTGGTGAACGATGATATTATTGAGGATTTTGGCCCTATGAGCACTTACCCTGACAACGGCAATATCGTTATTAGCGCCGAAGGGAAATGGTTGTTTCCGAGTTGGTGCGATTCGCATACGCATTTGGTATATGCTGGGAGCAGGGAGAAGGAGTTTGTGGCTAGAAGCCAAGGTAAAAGTTATGAAGAAATTGCAGCCGAGGGCGGGGGTATACTTAACTCAGCAACGCGATTGAATGATACTAGTGAGGAGGAGTTGTTAAAGCAATCGTTGCCACGATTGAAAGAAATAATGATGCAGGGTACAGGTGCGGTGGAGATTAAAAGTGGATATGGCCTGAGCCTTGAGGGTGAATTGAAAATGCTTCGGGTGATAAAAAAACTGAAGCGAATGACCCCAATGGCAGTTAAGACTACCTTTTTGGGTGCCCACGCCATACCCAGAGAGTATAAAGAGAATAGACGAGGATATATTGATTTGATTACGGGTAGTATGCTACCTGCAATTGCCGAAGAGAAGCTGGCCGATTATATTGACGTGTTTTGCGACCATGGTTTTTTCACCGTTGAAGAAACAGACGTTATTTTAAAGGCAGGCGGGAAATATGGCCTAAAACCAAAAATACATGCCAATGAATTGGCCATTAGTGGTGGCGTGCAAGTTGGAGTAAAGAACAAGGCTTTAAGTGTGGACCATCTAGAGCGAATTGGTACTGACGAGATAATTGCATTGCTTGGCAGCAATACCATGCCTACAGCATTGCCAGGCACTTCATTCTTTTTGGGTATTGATTATGCGCCTGCTAGGCAAATGATTAATGCAGGCTTGCCGCTATGCTTGGCCAGCGATTTCAATCCTGGTAGTACTCCATCGGGGCGGATGGCTTTTGTGCTTACGTTGGCTTGTCTTAAAATGGGCATGTTGCCCGAAGAAGCAATTAACGCAGTTACTATAAATGGAGCCGTTGCCATGGAGCTACTTGCCAACTATGGTACCATTGCCCGCGGCAAAAAGGCGAACTTCTTCCTTACCAAACCTTTAGCATCTTTGGCTATGCTACCATACTATTATGGCAGCGATTTAATTGATACGGTGTTTGTAAATGGGCAGGTGCAGAACGAATAATTAGTCCATGGTCGATAGTCGACGGTCCACAGTTAACCAATAATCAATACACCAACCACTTACCGCTTAGGGCACTTTTTGCAAGGCTCTTTGCCTTTCTTTTTGTACTTCTCACAGCAGTTTTTCTTCTCGCACACAAATAGGCAATGAGCCGCCTGCGTCTGCTTGGGTTCGGGAACGCCATCTATTAAACGGGTGCGCTGCAAAGTTTTGTTCATGTGGAAAGAATGTGCGTAAATCGGAAGCTAAAATAGTGCTTGTTTAGACACAATCCAAATAACTTTGGGTTCCAATTTAGTATTCACCTGTTTAGGTGACGTATTGAAACTAGCAAGCTAAGGCCTACATTTTTTTGCACACAATGCACATTTTTTATGTTAGGAAGTATCGCTGCTTTTTTTTGGTCAGTGTGTTTATGAAGTGTAATTTGAATTCACTTTCCAGGCATGCTCCCGGAATCATTAATCCTCCATAACCGTTGAAAATTAGTTAGCCATGTTCAAAGAAGCCGACACATTGGTGGTTACTACCACAGAAACAACATCACCCATGAAAACTAATACCAAGGGATTGAAGACTTATACTTACGAAGAGGCTCTTACAGCCAGTATTAAGTACTTCAATGGCGATGAACTGGCTGCTAGTGTTTGGATTAACAAGTACGCACTCAAGGATTCTTTCGGTAATATTTACGAAAAAACGCCAGATGATATGCACTGGCGCATGGCTCGTGAGGTAGC
>CAIOSU010000276.1 GCA_903861055.1 uncultured bacterium | reverse complement strand
TACGAAGTACGAGGTACGAAGTGCGATTTACGAGGTAGGATTTATATAGTGCTTAAATGGTTTGGGAGTATAGCATAGCATTTATCGAAACAGAGTTTGATAATTGTTGCCTTATAGTAATGTGCAATAAAGTTTGAGCAGTTAACACAACCGTACTTCGTAAATCGTACCTCGTACTAATGCCTTAAAGTGGCACCGCTATACCCAACATACGTAGCACAGCCGAAATGCCATTGATGATAAACTGTACACCTATAGATAGTACTATAAAGCCCATAATGCGACTTAGTGAGTTGATGCCAGAGGGGCCGAGATACGAAACTAAGCGAGGGGCAACAACCAATATTAGGTAAGTCAGTATACCGCAGACTACAACCATACCTGCTATTACTAAATAGTCCCACCAAACGGTAACACGTGAAAAGTACCCTATTAATAGGGAGATGGAACCTGGGCCCGACAATAATGGAATGGCCAAGGGCGTAAGCGAAATATCGTCCTTCTCAATAGCTTCGTTGTGAACCTCTTTACTTATAGTGCGGTTTTTGCCATGCTGACCTTGCAACAGCGCAAAGCCCGAACCGATGATAATCATTCCACCCGCTATGCGCATAGCATCAACGCTGATGCCGAAGAAATTGAGGATATACTGGCCCACGAAAAACGCGACCAGCAATATTATGACCATATATATACTGGCCTTGCGTGCAATAAGCCTGCGGCTTGTGCTGGTTTCGCCAGCAGTAAGCGATAGAAACAACGGCATAGCACCCAGTGGGTTTAGCACCGAGAACAAACCTGCAAACGTTGAAAGAAACAATGCTACTGATGCATCCATGATGCAAAGGTAGGGATTCGTGCATAGCCGATGGTCTATTGTCCGTGGATTTTATGCACATGCGTTGCAAGTGTTGCCCCCTTCACCTACTCCACTGCCCCGTTTTCACACCTCTTAATAGCAAGTATATCAATAGCCCGATGGGGCCGAGCATAAGAGTAAAGAACAGGCAGGGTAACACTAACCAATGGCTGATGCCTAACTTGCGGCTATCTTGCAGCTCCCAACTACCTACAAACATATCGAATACTAGGTAGTGCACCCAACCCAATACCACAGCCCATTCGCTGCTGAAGAGTTGCTTTACGCCTTCGAGGCTACTAAAATCGCCGCTACCGGTTTGGAAGGTAAAGGCCAACAACCCTATATATAGTATGCCCAAAGCAATGGGGTAGATGTAAGAGTATACCACGTAGCGCGTAAGCGCGGTGCCTGGTGCCACAAACATGAGTAGCCATGCAGGCAATATGGATAGGTTGGCGAGTTGAAATACAGAGTCAGGTGTCATGTATATAAAGATAATGAAAAAAGTAGTTGGAGTTAATGACCCCGAAAAATCAATTGCTGAAATATCAAAATGCATTATCTTGCATATGGAAAAATAAAACCCGTAACCCGTAACCCGAAACTCGTAACCCGTAACCAACGTTTATGTACCCCAAAAACGATAAACTAACCATCAAAACCTGGGCCGAAGAAGACCGCCCGCGCGAAAAGCTACTGCTTAAAGGCAAGCGAACGCTCACCGATGCAGAACTTATTGCTATATTGATAGGCTCGGGCAATGCCAAAGAAACTGCCGTGGATTTGAGTAAGCGCATACTGGCCGGAGCTGGCAACAACCTAAACCAGTTGGGCAAAATGACCGTGGCCGACCTATGCAAGTACAAGGGCATAGGCGAGGCAAAAGCCATATCGATAGTTGCCGGGCTAGAGCTGGGCGCGCGCCGCCAAGTAAGCGAAGTGATAAAACTGGACCAGATAACCAGCAGCCGCGATGGCTACGAGATATTGCGCCCATTATTGGCCGACTTACCAAAGGAGGAGTTTTGGGTGCTGTTCCTCAACAGGGCCAATAAAGTAATCATGAAAGACCAGATAAGCTCAGGCGGAGTGAATGGCACGGTGGCCGATTTGAAGATAATATTCAAGAAAGCCCTGGAGCTTTTGGCTTCGGGCATAATATTGGCGCACAACCACCCCAGTGGCAACCTGCGCCCCAGCCGCGAGGACGATGTAATGACCAAACGACTGGTTGAAGCTGGAGCCCTGCTAGAAATACCTGTGCTCGATCACCTAATTATTACCGACAATGGCTATTTTAGCTATGCGGATGAGGGGAGGCTTTGAGTAATTAAAAATTTAAGATTTAAAATTGGAAATTACGCCTCTCGTTATCTCCCCATTTATCTGTACCATTTAGTTAAAACAATTCAACAACAATCATGAAAAAAACCTTCGGTATAATAACTTCGATAGCCCTTTGGGTAGTGGCAGTTTGGGCAGTACTGCAACCGGAGAAAACCAATTTGCACCTAGCCATTATTGGTGGAGCGGCATTGGTGCTAGTAGTGCACTTTATTGAGGTATCGTTTTACTTTTGGCACCCTAAAATGAAAGCCCATCTATCAGCGTACAATGTGGGTATGACTTTGCTGTGCGGCGTACACCACTTTATGCCACTTTATAAGCAGTGATAAGTTGTTTAGTTACTATTAACTAGTAACTAGTAAAAAATCAGATCCTACTCCGAAATAAAGTGATCCAGTATTTCGTCTTCGGCTTCGGCGTTGCGGGCCAATACCATATCGTCGAATGCTACATAAGTGGCAATCAAAGTGGCAGGTATTGTAACAAATAGGCCTACAACCAGCAATAAGATACCTGCCAAATTAACGACGGCACCCAAAAGGGCAAACAAGAAAATGGAGAAAAAGTGTTTCGCAACCAATTTACGACTAGCCTCTAGCGCCTGCCAGCCAGTTAAGTTTTTGAAACGCAACATATGCAACACAAAGGTGTAAGAGAGGCCTATATACATAATAAGCACCACCCCCAAAAATATCATAACACCCGCTGCAGCGCTAAAATTAGTTAACGATTCAATATCCACGTCTTCTGGTTTCTGCGAAGCTGCCGCTATCAAGTTATCAAGCCCCAAAACAGACACAAACCCACTAATTAGCAAAGCAATAGGTACAAGAAACATAAGAAACATGAGCAAATTGGCCACTATTACCTTACCCATATCGCCCTTGAAACCATCAAAAAAATTGCTGAACGCTACCTCTTCTTGATAGTTAATCCTATCGGCAACCACCAGCAAGCCAATCATTAACAAAGGCTGGAAGAAAATACCAAACACCAGACCACCCAATGGTATAGCGGAAAGGCCAAAATTGAGGGCGAAAAAGATTAGCGTAAAGCCGACAAACAACCATGGCTTTTTGAAAAAGATATTGAACCCTTGGCTAAAGTAATCGGTAACCTTTGGCGATGAGCTTTTTGCAATTGAGTCTTGTATATTCATTTTTAGACGCTTTTATTGGGCGCTAATATAAAAACAAAAATACAATTCCGTTTCCTCGTCGGTAAAGTTGGCAAACTTGGCCATAAAACTGTTCAAATCTTCTTCCATACCTATTGGTTTGTGGTGGTTAAGTTACTACTGTAATCTTAAAACTAAGCCCAAAGGTCACCTTACTGTATTCACGAAATAACACTCCAATCTTGGCTATGCTTGTAATGGTCGGCTAGGACCTGGCGGAAAGGGCAGGTTTTCAGGCTTTCGCAGCAACTTGTTGCATCTAAAGCCCTAGGTAAAGACCAATCTTAGGCAATAATCTACTCCAAATACGCCTCTCAGAAACTTGAACCCATTGCGTTTGTTGCTATCGGCCGTGTAAAATTTTCGCACAAAATAATTTGGCGATTTTTTGTTTGGGAAAATTCTATTTCTATATTTGCCATTACTCTATCGATTTGATAGAGTTTATAGGGTATTAAACAATTAATCTCACCATGAAAACATTTTTTACACTCTCCCTCTTCATCGCATTTGCGTTTTTAGCAACGGCACAAACAGTCATAACAGGCAAGGTATTCGACTCGAATAGCGCCGAAACGCTAATTGGTGCAACCGTTGCCATAAAAGGTACAACCAACGGCACCATAGTCGCAGCCGACGGAAGCTTTTCAATTACTTTAACAGACCAATTGCCCGTGGTACTCTCTATTTCATTTTTGGGCTATACCAGCCAGGAAATTGAGCTAAACGACAATAAACCAATTACTGTTTACTTACAAAAATCGAGCGCGACGATTAACGACGTAACCGTAAGTGCCCGTAGAAGAGAAGAAACTTTACAGGAGACACCTGTAGCCATATCGGTAGTTGGAGCAAATGAAATCAACAACTCCGTTTCGTTTAACGTAAATAGGGTAAAAGAACTAGTGCCATCGGTGCAGCTTTACTCTTCAAACCCGCGCAACACAACATTAAACATCAGGGGTTTGGGTTCAACCTTTGGCTTAACCAATGATGGTATTGACCCTGGAGTGGGCTTTTATGTTGATGGCGTGTACTATGCCCGCCCGGCGGCCACAGCACTTGATTTTATCGACATCCAGCAAATTGAAGTATTGCGTGGCCCGCAAGGCAGCTTGTTTGGCAAGAACACCACTGCTGGTGCATTCAACATCACCAGTAAAAAACCCACTTTCAATCCTTCTGGCACTTTCGAAATGTCGTTTGGCAATTATGGTTTCATACAAACCAAGGGATCAATATCTGGGCCGTTGGTAGCGAATAAATTGGCCGCAAGGCTTTCGTTTAGTGGCACCCACCGCAATGGTAACATCTACAACGTGAGCACCGAGAAATATACCAATACGCTAAATAACATAGGCGTGCGCGGCCAATTGCTTTACTTAGTAAACGACAAGATAACCTTAACCCTAGCAGGCGATTTCACGCGCCAGCGCCCTGATGGCTACGCCCAAGTATACGCCGGCACTGCACCCACTAAGCGTGCTGCTTTCCGCCAGTTTGAAAACATTATTGCCGACTTAAACTATGACTTGCCGAGCCGCAACCCATTTGACCGATTGATTGACCACGATACCCCTTGGCGCTCCGACAATGATTTTGGAGGTGCATCGTTAAACGCCGATTTTAAAATAGGCAATGGCACCCTTACCTCTACCACTGCTTGGCGAAACTGGAAGTGGGGCCCATCCAATGACAGGGACTTTACTGGCCTATCGGCTATTGCTCGTTCGGAGGCACCTTCTATTCACAATCAGTGGTCGCAAGAGCTGCGCTACGCTGGCAAATTCGGCGAGAAGCTAAATGGCGTTTTCGGGGTATTTGCTTACTACCAAAAGTTGGATGCCGATGGCGCTCACACTTTAGAGGCTGGTAGCGATCAATGGAGATTTGTGCAAAACAACCAAGACACCCTTTGGCAAACACCTGGCTTGCTGGATGGGCTTACCGAGGTTACGAAGCCAAGCTTTACCAACTTTAGCGGTGCCGTTTTTGGTCAATTGGATTGGAAGGTAACCGAAAAGTTCATAGTGCTGCCTGGTATTAGGTTAAATTACGACCAAAAAAAGGTTGATTTCCAACGAACCGTTACAGGTGGGTTGCAAACCACCGATGCTGCTCTTTTGGCCTTACAGCGCAGGGTATTTACACCAATTTCTTTCCAAACCGAAGCAGATGATTGGAACGTATCGGGCCAGTTGAGCATCCAATATAAGTTTCACCCTAGGGTAAGGGCATATGCCACCTACGCGCTAAGCTTTAAACCGGTAGGCCTCAACCTTGGCGGTATACCTACCAATGCCGACGGACCAATGCTTGAACTTGCCGTAGTAAAACCTGAAAGGGTAAATCACTTTGAACTTGGTTTCAAGTCAGAGCCATTTAAAAACGCAGTGCTAAACCTTACTGGCTACTACACTGATATACATGATTACCAAACCAACGTGCGTGCATCAGAACTTGGCGTGGCTAGAGGTTACTTGGCCAATGCCGACCGCGTAAGAGTTGCAGGTGCCGAGTTTGATTTTACTTATCAGCATCCTAAATACTTTTTGGTGCGCACTGCATTAAGTTATACCGACGGAAAGTATGTTTCGTTCAAAAATGCACCTGTGCCATTAGAAGAGACAGGAGGCACTGCCGATTTTAAAGATATTTCGGGTGAAGTATTGCCAGGTATTTCCAAATGGGCTTTGTCAGGCGGTGTGGAACTGTTTAAGGACGGCAAATTGCTGACCCAAAAGGGAGAGTTTTTTATTGGAGCTGATGTTTACTATCGCTCATCTTTCTCGTCTAATCCTACCCCTTCAAAATACTTAAATGTTGAAGGTTATGCCTTATTAAACGCTCGTTTAGGCTTCCGCACAGCAAAAGGTATTACGGTATTTGTTTGGGGCAGGAATTTGGCAAACACCAATTACTTTGAGCAATTGCTACCCGCTAGTGGAGATGCAGGCCATTACGCTGGTGTGCTCGGCGACCCGCGCACTTATGGCATCACAGTTCGATACAATTTCTTTTAACATCCACTGCCAAAGCCTTATTGGCTAGAAAAACAGTGTTCTTGCAAAAGATTTAAATTTTCAGCTAGCAGATTGGAGTGTTATTTCAATCGGAACTTAAATTTTCCGTTCACGAGATAACACTCCAATCTTGGCTATGCTTGTAATGGCTGGCCAAGTATTGGCGGAAAGGCATGTTTTCGGGCTTTTGCAGCTTGGGGTCATCGGTGAGCAGTTGGGTAGCGGCAAATCGGGCTTCTTGTAGTATGTTGCCATCTGTGCCAATATCGGCCAGTTTAAGGTCGAGCAGGCCACTTTGCTGGGTGCCTTCCAAATCGCCAGGACCACGCAGTTTCAAATCCACTTCACTAATCACGAAACCATCATTTGTTTCCACCATGGTATTGCAGCGTATGCGGGCATCGGTGCTAAGTTTGTTGCCCGTCATCAAAATACAATAGCTCTGCTCGGCACCCCTACCCACTCGCCCACGCAACTGGTGCAGCTGCGAAAGGCCAAAACGTTCGGCACTCTCAATAATCATTACGCTGGCGTTGGGCACGTTTACACCTACTTCAATTACGGTAGTGGCCACCATTATGTGGGTTTCGCCGCGGGCAAAGCGCTGCATTTCGGCATCTTTATCAGCAGACTTCATTTGCCCGTGCACTACACTCACCTTATAATCGGGCAACGGAAAGGCGCGGGTTATCGATTCGTACCCTTCCATCAGGTTTTGATAATCGAGCTTTTCGTTCTCTTTTATCATCGGGTATACTATATATACTTGCCTACCGAGAGCAATTTGCTGTTTCATAAAACCAAACAGCGCCAATCGCTTCGATTCGAAATAGTGCAGTGTTTGTATGGGTTTGCGGCCTGGCGGCAACTCATCAATAACCGAAATGTCCAGATCTCCGTACAAAGTCATGGCCAGCGTGCGGGGTATGGGCGTGGCCGTCATTACCAATATATGCGGTGGGCGGTCGTTTTTTTCCCACAGGGCAGCGCGCTGGGCCACCCCAAAACGGTGCTGCTCATCAATCACCACAAAACCGATATTGGCAAACTGCACCGTATCCTCAATTAAAGCATGGGTACCAATGAGGATGTCTATTTTGCCTTCCTTTAAATCCTGCAATATCAGTTTGCGCTCCTTGCCCTTTACCGAGCCCGTGAGCAAGTCAACCCTAGGGCCTAAATCGCCCACATAGTCGGTAAGGGTATTGAAATGCTGTTGCGCCAATATTTCAGTTGGGGCCATCATGGCAGCCTGAAAGCCATTGTCAATAGCCATCAACATGGTCATAAGTGCCACTATGGTTTTGCCGCTGCCCACATCGCCTTGCACTAGGCGGTTCATTTGTTTGCCCGTGAGCACATCGCGGCGTATCTCTTTGGTTACCCGCTTTTGGGCATTGGTCAGCTCAAAGCGCAGGTACTTTTTATAAAAAGTATCAAAGTAGTTGTCAATCTTCTCTAGGACGTAGCCACCGCGTTGGGTTTGGCGGTGGTTCTTAAGTCCCAGCAATTTTACCTGTATGGTAAAAAACTCCTCGAACTTGAGCCTAGCTAGTGCCCTGTCCAAGCTTTTGTTATCGACTGGGAAGTGGATGTTCACCATCGCATCGTAGCGGCTCATAAACTGATACTGCTGCACAATAGAGGGCTGCAATATCTCGGGTATATCTTGCTCACCCAAGCCCTCCATCAAGGTTTTTACCAGCTTGCCAAGGCTTTTGTTGTCAAAGCCTTTTTGCTTTACCTTTTCGGTGGTGTTGTACATGGGCTGGTAGCCGGTCAGCTTCTCAGGGTCCATTTGGGTTACCAACTCCATTTCAGGGTGGGCAATGTTGTATTTGCCATTAAAGGCGGTGGGCTTGCCAAAAACTACATACTCTTGCCCAGGCTTCAGTGCTTTGCTTACCCACTGTGCGCCTTGAAACCAAACCAACTCCATGGTGCCCGTTTCGTCGCGTATGCCGCTTACCAAGCGCATGGCCCTGCCCTGCCCCACCATTTGGGTGCCCGTAAGTGTTCCTTTTATTTGGATGTATTGCAGGTCGGTATCTACCTCGTTTACTTTATAAAACTTGGTACGGTCAATATACCGGTAGGGATAATAGCGCAGCAGGTCGTCGTAACTGAATATGGACAGTTCTTTCTTGAGCAGGTCGCCCTTTTGGGGGCCCACGCCTTTCAGGTATTCAATAGGGTTGCTTAGGTATCTGCTCAAAACTTTAACAAAGGTAGGCAGTCAATTTGAAAATTCGAGAATTTGAAAATTTGAAAATGAAAAAGTACCTTGGCAAATACTAAATTCTAGAGCGTTTATTGCTCAACAAAAACCCCTATTCTATATTGCTTACCCCCATTAACCGCACCGAAATTTTCCAAGCATCGCAGTTCGTAGATAATTTCA
The DNA here is from genome assembly GCA_903861055.1 of uncultured bacterium. Classification (GTDB taxonomy): domain Bacteria; phylum Bacteroidota; class Bacteroidia; order Chitinophagales; family CAIOSU01; genus CAIOSU01. The sequence continues at coordinate 5,145 of CAIOSU010000276.1, read as the reverse complement.
TAGCCGAGGTGCAGGCCAGCTACGCCCAATACATTGATGTAAAGGTGCCCAGCGAAAAAAGGATGCTAGAAAAATATTACGACCACTTAGAACCTTTGGCTGCCATAGAGCAATCCATAACTGGGCATTGCGTATTGGCATACCCTGCCAATGATAAAAAAGACTACATAGCGCATTTACCAATTGCCATGCAACGGTTTTATGCTGCACTGGGCATTACTTCACTTTATTTAATGGACTTCAACAATACGCCATTATACCAGTTCCCTTTCGAAAACTTTAAAAAGCACAACAAGTTCAAGCACTTGGCAAAAGGCAAAGCCAACGGCGTGGGTTACCAGATAGCGGTGCAACACTTGCACCAAGTATTGCCTTTATTTTTCTTCTCGAGAAAGTATGACGTTCCGGTTATTTTTTTGCTGACCGCAATTGGCACGGTGCCCTTGAGCATACGTATGTGCGATGATGGCAACCTGCACCTCAATTTTCAAGAAATGTATAGAAGGCAAGTGGAAGATGCAGCTAGTGCCGCTGAACTGTGCATTGGCGATTTGGAAATATGCACCGTGCATCGCCTACACGAATTAAGATGATACAGATTAATATTGGCATAGTGCCCAAACCCGCAGTTGACTACTAAAACACGATGGCACACCCAGCACTCAAAAGGCAAATGCCTATGAACAAGGCCACCAAATGAAAACTGTTTTTGTACATCTGCACATTATCTTCTAAGGCCTTGTGGCGGAAAATAATAAGCAGTATAGAGCTGAAGCGCACAAGATTGCTTTCGGTTTTTAAAACAAAATCGAAAGGTTGGTGCGCACCTACCTCTTGCGCTGCCGCAATTGAATCGTCGGACGACATAACCACTACATCTATTTGAGGGTAGTTTAGCTTTATGTGCTTTAACAAATCTAATCCGTCCATTACGGGCCGGAAACGACTTTCCAGGTACATATCTACAATTACCACATCTGGCTCGCTATCCAATACGTTAATGCACTCTTCGGCACTATAAAAAGGAAACACTGCCGTGTCGGTCAAACTATCCAAGTGATCTTCTAGCATAGCCCTGTAGCGGGTGTCGCTATCTACTATAAATACTTTTCGTGTTGTAGCCATAAAGTTCGGTTTTAAGCGTGAACGGGGCTATTCGGTGGTTTTAACATTAAAAACCCTAAGTGATTTTACGGATTGTTAACATTAAAGTTACACAGCCCCCATATCCTTAAAAACTGCGACATAAGGGAACATGAACTGCGGCTATGCCGTTCTTTTTGTTTAAACAAAAAAATGTAACTTCGATATATGAGTCATATTCTAGAGAGTTGGTTTCCAGCACTTCAAGATAATTTGCCTGCCTATTGGTTGATTATTTATGCCTTTTTGGTGCTGAGGTACGTAATATTTGCAGGCGCGGCCTATGGCATATTTTATGTATGGCGCAAGCGTGCCTGGTTTTACAAAAAGATACAGCAAAAATATCCAGAGCAAAAGCGAGTGTTATACGAATTAAAGTATTCGTTTAGCAGTTTGGCCATCTTTGCCAGCCTTGCTGTTTTTATAAAATACGCTACCGAAGGAGGATACACCAAAATTTATAGTGACTTTAGTGAGCATAGTTGGTTGTATTTTTTATTTACGGTGGTTATTTTTGTTTTAATCCACGACATGTATTTTTATTGGACGCACCGCGCCATGCACCATCCATTGCTGTTTAAGCACGTGCACAAGGTGCACCATATGAGCAACAACCCCACCCCTTGGGCGGCATTCTCGTTTCACCCATTGGAAGCATTAGTTGAATTTGGCATTATACCCATTATGGTTTTTTTGATGCCGTTGCACCCCGCCGCCATCGCTGTTTTTGCCCTTTACATGGTATCGTTGAACGTAATAGGGCACCTTGGTTTCGAGATTTTCCCAAGAGGGTTTACGCAGCACAAAATTTTTGGCCTGCACAATACCAGCACGCACCACAACATGCATCACAAATTGGTAAACTGCAATTACAGCCTGTATTTCAATATTTGGGATAAGCTTATGGGCACCAACCATGCGAAATACCATAGCACGTTTGAGGAGGTAGCTGCTAGGAAAGATGCAGTGCCAGTATCAAGTAACGAGTATCAAGTAGCAAGTACTAGTTATGAAATGCAACAAGCAACAGATTGACTATCGGGTATTTGTTATAAAAAAGAGAGAGGAGCGGCAAATGGCGCTCCTCTCTCTTTTTATCTTGATACTTACTCGGTACTTGATACTATTTCAACAACTTCACCATTAAGCAATAGCTCTTGTTGTTTTGGGTATAGAAACATACCACATCCATAATGGAGTATATCAACTTAAGGCCTAATCCACCTTTTTGTTTTTCTTTGATAACGGTATTCAGGTCCTTATCCTTCTTATCGTTGTTCATAATTTCATCGAACAGGCCAATGTCGCTAATCTCGATACGAATCCGTTTTTTATTTACATCCAAGTCAATCTGTATCGACTTTTCCGTATCGCTATCATTGCCATGAATAATGGCATTGGCAATAGCCTCATCAATGGCCAGCACCACTTGGTTGCGTTTCTGTTCCGTTAAGTCATCAACCCCTGCAAAAAACCTGTTCAGAAATGCTCTGATTTCCTCTTGGGTATCGATGCTACATATAGTTGTTAAGTTAGCTTTCATTCATTAACGTTTGCGCCTCAAATCTATCCCTCACTATCTCCATAATCGTATGGAGACCCAAAATCTCAAAAACGTTGTAAACAGTCACATTCATTCCATAGAAGACAAACTTGCCTCCATAAGCTTTCAAGTCATCTAGATGCGAAATAAACACCCCAAGACCGGCAGAAGAGATGTAACTCAAATGCTGGCAATCGATAATTATACGCGTTTGCTCTAGCTTGAGCGCCACTTTAATAGTCTCGTCCAAGTCAATCGAAGATCTGGCATCAAGCTCCCCTTTTAACAGGATTGTCAATATTTCATCTTCGTAGCGCTGTATGATTTCCATAAGCTTGGGTTTTTATACGTAGGTTAGTCAGAAAGGTTCTAATGGTTTTGAAGTATTTAGTCAAACCGAAGCAATATCATAGTCATATCGTCCAATTCTCGGTTTTCTTTAATGTGTCTTTTAATGTCTGCCAACATACTTTTCATCACCTTATCCAAATTCTCATGACGCGAAGCCTCCTCCAATGAGGTCTTTAGGCGCTCATATCCATACGCATCTTTAGTTTTCGGATCAACAGCCTCGTCAATGCCGTCCGAAAACAATACCAATAAATCGTTTTGCTGGTAGGGGCGCTCGTAAACATGCACATAGCTGGTAAAAATTGAGCTCCTCAAAATGCCCAATCCAAGCCCCTCGTCTTTGATATAGTTCGCCTCATGGCGCTGGTTCTCATAGTACAAAACTGGACAGTGTCCTGCCCTCACGTAGGTAAATTTACGCTCTTTTTTGTCAATTACAAGGTAAATGAGGGTAACAAATCGGTTCTTGTCAAAACATGCCGATATGGCTACGTTTGCCCTAGCTATCAATTCTTTAGGCTCCAGATTAAATGCAGTAAGCGATTGAAAAATGCCCTTAATTTCGGCCATATGCAGTGCTGCCGGCATACCTCTTCCTGATACATCGCCAATAACCAAAGCGGTTCGGTTTTCATCAAGCACAAAACTATCGTAAAAGTCGCCGCCAACTTCTTTACTAGGCTCAAGATAGGTTATTGCCTCCCATCCGTTTTGCCCCGCCAGTGTTACGGGTATTAACCGTTGCTGTATTTGGCGGGCCAATTTATACTCCTCCAGCACATGCTCGTTGCGCAAAGTTTCTTCAAGTACCTGATGGTTTTCGTAGGCATTAAGGGCAAAATTTACATAAGTTTTGGCCATATTGGTCATATGGTTGTCAAAACCTTGCTCTTGGTTTTTGAATAAGCAAAGCATGCCCAGTTCTTCCTCATTAAACACAATAGGCAGCGCCAACATTGATCTAAATCCATTGCACATTGACGCCAATGCAGGAAAATCAAGAAGCACAGGTACATTAAGCACATCCTTATTAGTATCATTATAAACTATCGGCACTAGGGCGTCTCTAAAACTGTTTACCTGGCTCAGGTTAATGTTCTTAGTTTTTATAATGGCATCTTGCTCATCGGCTTTAAACCATAGCCAACCAGCATAAGAATTAGTATCGCGGATACTAGCATTGAACATCCTATCGAACACTTGGTTCACACTTTCGCGCCTTCTTGCCGATTCGCTTATCTCCATCAACCCTTCAAGTTCTTGCGTTTGTTGGTCTACTATTTCGGCCACCGGAAAATAAAACAACAGGGCCATAAGTGCCATCAAAGCATAAACCGTACTAAAGCCAATGACCGAGATAAAAATAATCTCTGGCAGCTCGTAAACCGAAAACAACAGTGCAGCGCGGTCCGTGGCGTAATGGTACAAAAGCAGACCATTAATGGCATTTATTAGCAACAACATCAAAGCCAACTGCGCTTTGTGCTGTTTGCGCACCAAGCTTATCCAACTAAGGCGTGTGGTGAGGTAAGCCACCCCAACGCCACCAACAACGTAGAAAGTAAAGGTTATGTACTGGTGCATATACTGCCGCACCAATAAATAAAGTGCCGCAAGCACTAACAGCGCATAAAAAACTTCAATAAATTTAAACTTATTGCTATCGTGCCGCAGCATGAGCAGCTTCATATACAAATTAAAACTACCTAGCACATATAGCGTTATGATATAAGACTTGGCTATTTGGTACGCCACGAGGGTATTGGGCGGCAATTGCTGGCTTATGCCCAATGTTTGGGGCAACAGCACCAAACCTACCGGAACGGCAAAGCCCAAAACCGATTTAAGAATATCCTCAACACTATTGTATGGGAGGCTATTGACCCATGTGCGCAGAAAAAACAGATGTCCGAGAAAAAATGAAGCGATGCAAAGCAGATAAAAAAACCACAAACCTGCATCGGTAGGGGTTGGCTTACCATAATAACCAAACGTAATGGCAGCGCAGGCAAACCCTGCAATACCAATCAAAAAAAAAGATATTTGGATGGAACTCCCTTGTAATTTTCCGGTCACCTATGTTAAGCTGCTGTAGTTGCCACTAAAGT
>CAIOSU010000275.1 GCA_903861055.1 uncultured bacterium | reverse complement strand
TGCAAAATATATACGTAGTGATTTTCCATAAAAACGAAAAAGCCTTCCCAATTGAATGGGAAGGCTTTTTGCGGTCTTAATGGCTTCGAATCCGTCTCGCCTGAGGCGAGATGACAGGCACGTATTCTAACCTTTTAGCAAGTTGGAAGGTTGGTCAATTAACCACCTGAGGTATTCGCTGTTGCAACGTTTCAATTTCTTTTCGCGAATCAAGGCTTCCCTTTTATTCTCGGCAAACTCTACATATACAAGTTGCCAGGGCAACTTATTTGAAGTATACCTACTAAGACCAAGATTATGATGCTCCAATCGTCGCAAATAATCAGTAGTGTAACCTTTATAAAAGGTCCCATCCACATCGCTTTGCAAAATATATACGTAGTGATTTTCCATAAAAACGAAAAAGCCTTCCCAATTGAATGGGAAGGCTTTTTGCGGTCCGGACGGGACTCGAACCCGCGACCACATGCGTGACAGGCACGTATTCTAACCAACTGAACTACCGAACCATTCAATTAGGACTGCAAATATAATGGGTTTTAACCTCACTGGAAACTATTTGTAGCCTTTTTTTGGAAAAATATAGAAATCATTGGTTTTCAGGCTATTTATTTTGGGCAAGGATGTTTCCTAGTGCGGCTTTCCTGAATACTAAGCTCATTCATTCTTTCATGATATAGGAGTTGTAATGGCAATTAATCATTTATTGTTTGCCCTTTTATCATTTACAAGGTAAGATAAGACCAACTTCTAGAAAGTAATAGCTAACTAACAAAAGAAGGATTGGTGACTATAGTTACAATTTAACGCAAATAAGATATCTATCTTGCCTTCATAACATAACCTAATAACCAAGATGAACTCCAAACTGCTTTTGCTAACCTTTACTCTAATGTTCAGCCAATTGTTATTTGGCCAAAATACCCTAAACTATTCTGTTGAACTTACACCTGTAACCATAAGCAACCTGCCTGGGCTGCACTCCTTCGCCTTTGCGCAAGCAAATGGTAAATGGTTGGTAATTGGTGGCCGAAAAGACGGCTTACACGCAAGACAGCCATTCAATGCGTTCCCGCAATCGGAAAACAATACCGACATATATGTTATTGATGAGAATACACAGCAGTTCTGGTCGGCTTCTGTAAATGGCCTTCCTGCGAGCATTCGCGAGCAAATACAATCAACCAACATGAACTTTCACCAAGATGGAGACACGCTTTACCTCGTTGGGGGCTATGCCTTCTCGCCTACCGCAAACGACCATATCACGTTCCCTAATCTAACCACGGTGCAGGTATCGGCTGTAATAAATGCTATAGTTGCCAACACCTCGGTAAGCAGTTATTTCAAACAAATTACCAATTCTGCCTTTGCTATTACTGGCGGCCATTTGGGACAATTGGACGGTACTTTCTACTTAATTGGGGGCCATCGCTTCGATGGTCGTTATAACCCAATGGGCAACGCCACATATACCCAATCGTATAGCAACCAGATTAGGAAGTTTAACATTGACAATAGTGGCTCGCAAGTGAGCTTTAGCAACTATACTACTATTACCGACCCAGTGCATCTACATAGGCGCGATTACAATTTAGTACCTCAAGTTTTTACCGACGGCACAGAGGGATATACTATTTCATCTGGGGTCTTTCAACCAACCGTTGATTTGCCCTATTTATATCCAGTCGACATTACCCCAGCTGGGCATGCACCCAACGCATCATTTAATCAATACCTGAGCAACTACCACAGTGCCATACTGGCCCTTTACGATAGCACAACCAACAATATGCACTCTTTATTTTTTGGAGGGATGAGTCAATATTACTACCAAAACGATTCGTTGATAAAGGATGATTTGGTGCCCTTTGTAAAAACCATAAGCCAAGTAACCCGATATTCGGATGGATCGTTGCAAGAATTTCAGCTACCCGTTGAAATGCCGTCGCTAAAAGGAGCCAGTGCCGAGTTTATACCTAACGAAACACTACCGTACTATACCAATGGAGTATTAAAGCTTAGTGCTATTTCATTAGATACCATTTTGGCTGGTTACATACTGGGTGGTATTGCCAGTAGCACCGAAAATCCGTTTTCGAACAACCAAACGAACCTAACCAATGCCGACAATACGGTATATGCAGTAAGGCTTATTAAAGGTGAGCCATCTGGCATTAAAACCATCAAAGGCTCCAATCCATTTAGCTTTGAGATATACCCCAACCCAACGGATGGTAAAGTGAGCGTAACTTTCAAAATCACTAAAGACCCTACCCCGGTTTCTTATTTCATAACCACTAGTAGCGGGCAAATAATAAAACAAGGCAAGATTGAAAATACTGCAGTTGGCAACAATGTACACAGTCTTGAAATAGACTCCGCCATTGCCCCACAAATGCTATTAGTTACATTGGTATTCGAAGGTAAGTACTCGGTTACTCAAAAGGTAAATAAGAAATGATGCAAGTAAAATTTTAGGGCATGGCATTATACTCATGTTCTGCTAACTGCAAAAGCTATTTAAAGCACAACGGCCATCTCTTGTATAAGAGATGGCCGTTGTATTGCTATACTTAATTTACCTTATTACCGTTATACTTCCCTCTCGGCGCTGCAAACGCAAATCAGGGAAGTTGAAGGTGAGTTTGTACACATAAACTCCTGGGTCAACCAAGGTACCATTAAAGGTGCCGTCCCAGCCGATGGCTTGGTCGCCGGTTTCAAAAACCTTTTCGCCCCAACGATTGAAAATCTGAAAAATGATATTGTCTAAGCCTGAACCAAAGATGTAAAGCAAATCGTTTCGGCCATCATTATTTGGGGTAAAGGCGTTCGGAATAAACAAACGTGAAGGCTCCACAATACGCACATAGTCTGGCAGCAACAACGTATCGGCACAACCGTTAGCATTCGTCACTATCAAACCTATAGCATACAAGCCTGTATCTTGGTATTGGTAATTAAAAGAAGGCTGTATAAAGCTTTCGCCCGTGCCAATATCCCACAACCAAGTCAATACGCCTGCCGTATCAGCTACAAATGCCAATGAGTCCTCCCCTGCTTCTCCTTCGCGTGGCGTAACCGTAAATGCAGCGGTTGGTTTATTGAATACGCTAATGGTAGTAGTGATAGTATCCGCACAACTGCCATTGCTGGCAATAAGGGTTACATCGTAATCGCCACCTGTGCCATAAACAAAGGCAGGGTTGCTGGCACTATCGGTTTGCCCTGCACCAAACAACCAACTATAGCTCGTGGCATTGGTTGAGTTATTAGTAAATACTGTAGGGTCGCCTGCGCAAGCAGTAGATGCCGTAAAATCGGCAATTGGTTGCGTAGATACCACTATCTGAACACTATCAATAGCTATACAGCCATTTACATCGGTTACAGTTACTAGGTAAGTTGTATTAGCAGTTGGTGTAGCAACTGGTGTTGCAATATTGGCATTATCAAGGTCGGTTGCTGGGGTCCAAACATAGCTAGCACCGCCAGCAGCGGTCAGTTGAGTTGATTGGGTTTCGCAAATAGCAACATTGTTTCCAGCATCGGCATTTGGCAAGGCATTAACCGTAAACACCATAGTATCCGCATCGTTGCAATTAGTAACAACATCGGTTACGGTATAAATAAGGTTAAACGTTCCTGCTCCCGCCAAAACAGGGTCAAAACTTCCACCGCTGATAACCACACTGCCCGACCAAGCACCTCCCACAGGGGCACCTGAAAGTGCAACAGCTGCATCATCAACACAGGCACTGGTATCAACACCTGCATCTGCAACAGGAGCTGGTGTTATTTGGGTAACTATGGCGCTGCTAGTATCCGAACATCCATTTTGTGTAGCTACTACTGTTATGCTATTGCCAGCTGCCAAAGTTGAAGTGGTATAAGTTGCGTTGACACCTGATTGCGCAAGGGTGGTATTGTCATAAAACTCATACAACTGCAAACCCACTGGCGATGCCGTGAACGTTACCGAGGTGCCTCCGCACACAATATTATCGGCATCGGAACTTGTAAGGGTAACGACAGGGTAAGGATTTACGGTAATGGTTATTGCTGTCGCAACTGTGCTAGTGCAGCCATTGTTAGTAGCACTGGCAGTTACCGCAGTGCCTGTAGTAAGAGCCGTGGTAGTATAAGTATTTGATGCTGAGCTTTGCACTGGATTTCCATTTTCGAAGAAATTGTATTGCGCTAAGCCAGCAGGGGTAATAGTAAAGGTAACACTCTCGCCTGCACAGATACTATTATCTCCATCAGAAGAGACCAACGCAATTACTGGCGTTTGGTTAACCACCGTTACTAGAGCGGTACTAGTATCTGCACAATTGGCATTGCTATCAATAAC
>CAIOSU010000274.1 GCA_903861055.1 uncultured bacterium | reverse complement strand
CCCACAAAATGTTGGAAACTGGTGCTTTCCCCGATGTGAAAATAACCGCCTCCTCCCCTATGTCGGGTGCGTATGACCTTACCGGTATACAAGCCACTACTATGTTCGTAGATTATGACCGACCACACTATCTACCTTATTTATTACTGTCATTCGATTACGGTTATGATATTTGGGAAGGAGATATTTTCAATGTATTTACCTCGCCTTACAACACTGATTTGAAAGGGTATTTTGCCCAGCCAAGAACAATTGACTATGGATATCTAGATTCGGTTTTGCCACGCGTACCTAGCAATATGATTATTGATAGCTTGATAACCTTGTTTAAAACCGATACCAACTTCATTTTTACGAAGAAGCTTAAAGAGAACAACCTCTATGATTGGACACCCAAAGCCCCCATGCAATTATGTGCTTGCTATGGCGATAACGAGGTGCTATATCAAAACTCAGAAAAAGCATACGAATATATGCACCCAAAGGCCCCTCATGTGCGCAAGCGAATATTTGGCAAAGACTTATCGCATAACCCATGCGCGCCAATGTCAATTGTGTACACTAAGGCATTCTTTGATAATATACGTAAAGGCAAAAAGAACATTTATAAGCCGCCATTTGGCAAACGTATCATTATTGCCCTTGGCATTGCTCAAGGAAACAAACAAGCCCGAAAGCACAAGAAGCAAACGGGCAGCGTTGAGGAAGACCCTCTAGCATCAAGAAAGAAAAAGAAGTAACCTTAAGAATGAAAAATAGAACGGCTGCCAGAAATCTGGCAGCCGTTCTATTTGAAGTATCATTTAAGTTTACATACCTACCACAAACTTCCTAACTACATTACCTTCGGGTATTGTTAATCGCATATAATATACTCCCTTAGGCCAACTTGCCACGTCAATCGTATTGGCATGTACAATTTGGCTTTGAGTATATACCAATCGGCCCAAATTGTCGTAAACCGACAAAGAACCCGCATCAAACCTATTGAGTACTACTAGCACTTGGGTGCTAGCAGGGTTAGGATACAATTGCAGCCCGATTGAGCTGGCCAAATCGGTTATACCTACTGGTCCGTCTTGTATCGTTACCAATCTCGTGGTGCTGCAACCTATACCATCGCTAACAGTCACGGTGTAAGTACCAGCAACTAGGCCCGTAATTGTTGTTGTTTGGCTACCGTTGCTCCACAAATAAGTGAATGGACCAAAACCACCTGCCGAAACCGTTGCCACCCCATCAGCAGCGCCAATAGCACTAGTATTGGTACTTGTAACCGCGGCATTGGGCCCTGAGCGCACCTCAACATAATTAGTCAAGCGCACACTATCAGTACCCAATGCGCCAGTAATGGTAAGCACCACATCGTAAGAGCCCGCTGCTGCGTATGTTACCGTAGGGTTATTTGCTGTAGAGGTTGAAGGCGTCCCGCCCGGAAACTGCCAGCTTATGCTAGAAAAAGTACCCGCACTTAGGTTACTATAGCTTACCGTTCCGCCAGCGCAGGTAGTTTGTGTGCTGCCCGAAAAATTAGCAACTGGTGGCTGCCCGTTTGAAATACAGAAAGGAGTGCTTTCAGAATTGCCAAAATCGCCGCCAGAAGCTATTTGAGTACCATCTGGGTCGGTTACGGTATATGAGCCATTGCCCGAAAAGCCGCAACAAATGCCATCGCCATAACTATCGAAAATAGTAAAGGTGTAGCAGCCAACACCAATACACGGGGTTAGATTATACGTTGTATTGTCGCTAAACCCTGTTTCCTCCCATACTACATTACTGTTGGCATCAGTAATACGTAAGGTGGTCTCGTCGCCATATGCATCGGTTTTGAGAGTAATAGCAACCGACCTACCCGAGATAATGGTGAAAGGAAAAGTAGCCGTGTTGTTGGAGACGTTTTGATCGGCCTGACCATTAACCAACATTACTTCTACCTGATAATTGTAGGTATTGGGAGTGAGCACCTTAGCAGGCAACGACTGGGTTGCCGAAACACCGAAAGGCAAAGACCCACTGTATACGGCTGTATCCCAAACACCTGGCAGAATACTATACCGGTAAGTGAGAGCAGTAATAATAACCGCGCCACGGTTTTGAAACCGGAAAGTTGCCGAAACACTGCTGTCGCAGCCATAGCTTTCTATGCCTGCTATATCCGTTAGTTGGGCATCCAGTTGCGCAGTAGGTACGTTAAAAGTTGTACCATCTAAAACAGTCGCATTGGTGTTATCTGGGTCGAGCCAATCTTTAAGCCGTGTAGAAGCCGTGTTCCCGTTCCAACTAATAGCAAACTTACCATAAACATCTTCCAAATTGTTGCCACAAGCGGCACTACCGCCGTGCAATTGGCCTACCACACGTTTGTTTTGGTCAAACAAAGGCGAACCAGAGCTTCCACCCTCAGTAGTGCCCGAGTCCCAATCGTTTACTTGCCAATGACTGTTGGCTGGCGCCCCCCCGAAGGTAGAAGCCACAGAGGCATTATTATCCGCACTAAACTTCTTTACGTCGCCCGCAGGGTGGTGTATGCCCACTGCCGATGTAGGTGCTACGTTTACATTGCTCCAACCTGCATAATATACATTGTAAGATAGTGGTGGAGTAACACTTAGCTCAAATAGCATAAAATCGGAATTGCTGCTGCGAGCCCTTAAGGTGCTACCCGAAACAGTTTGGTTAGTGGGGCCATTTTGGTTTGGGCTGCTATTGGGGCTTTGGTAATTGAACATAAATATCCAAGTAGCCCATTCGCCACTGTAACAATGGTTGGCGCTTAAAAAATAAGGCTTACCATCTTGGCGCACATTATTGAGCATAGCACCAGAGCAAACCCTAGTATTGTTGGACAATAGATACAACAGGCTAGCATTTACTTGATTTTCCCATCCTGTAGAAACAGGGCAATTTACATTATTGTTGCATGAACCAGAGTCGCCAAAATCCCTTGCCCCACCATTACGTTTGCCAAAAAAGATATTCCGGTAGCCGTGTATTACCTTACTTACACCAATACGACCTTGGTTTCGCACCGCTGCTGGCTCAAAGTATTCAATAACTATATGATCGCCCTCCACAACTGTGGTAGAAAACTTACCATGGTCCTTATTATTAAAAGACGTAAACGCTCCTATTAACATGCTCTTTTCGGCATTGTACACAAACATTTTAGCACCTTGGGGCATGAAAAATTCGCTAAAAATTAAGTTTATGGAATATGCACCAGCAGATTGAATACCCAAGCGCCAAACACGGTCGCCATTTTTTAGGGTTTGCCAAAGGCCAGCATTGTTCAGATTAAGGTCAACATCTATATCCTTCCCAAAGCGGAAAGCATTACCCTTTACGTTGCCGGTTTCGTCCTCCATCATTAATGTGGCCACATCTACTGCGGGCATCGCTGTGGTTGGCACGGCATCGCCCAAAAAAGTCTTGGTAAAACTAACCGGAGTGCCGCCAGCACTTACTTGAGCGCTCATGCTGCCAGTAATGCAACACAGCAGCAATAGCCATAATATCTGTTTCATAATAATCTGCTTAACAATTAAGACGCCCTAAAGTTATCAAACCTGTGGTAACCTGCTAAATTAAATGTACTCTAAAACGCTTAGTAGGTACATATTGATTTTGAGTATTTATCAAATATGCCTCGCCATGAAGTATTATCTGATTGGGTAGTATCAAATCAATGCAGCTTATTTAGCCAAACAACCCAGCCTATAAAACCAAACTTCGGTGCGGTTTGTTATTTTTGAATATGGTTCTCAACCAATTAGTAAAGATTTCGGGATTGGTGCAAATACTATGTAACCTATCTATAAACCTATCATTCATTGTTTATGTGCTGATAAGCGATGTAATACCAAATGAAACAATCCCTGAGCATTTACCTAATAATATTTTGCT
>CAIOSU010000273.1 GCA_903861055.1 uncultured bacterium | reverse complement strand
TCCATGCGGTTGTTAGTGGTGTGTTTGTATCCTTCGGCAAGCTCTTTTTCGTGCCCTTTATACCTCAATATCGTTCCATAGCCACCCCTACCAGGGTTGCCTTTTGCCGCGCCATCTGTATACATTTCCACTAAATCCATGTTGCAAAGGTAAGGGGTTTATCAGCATTTTCCTGCCCCATCGATTCAATTGTTGGCACGTTTACCTATTGTCATTTGCATGTTTAATAGCTATATTCATGGCTATGAAAAGTATCTGTGTGTTTTGCGCCTCGAGCCTTGGGGAGCGGGAGGATTACCGGCAAGCTGCCGAAGCAGTGGGCAGTATATTGGCCCGCAACAATATTAGATTGATATACGGCGGTGCCAAGGTGGGCCTTATGGGTGCCGTGGCCGATGCCGTGCTGCAAGGCGGTGGAAAGGTCACGGGTGTACTGCCTCATTTTTTAGCAGGCAAAGAGATAGCCCATACCAATTTGAGTGAATTGATTTTGGTAGAGAGCATGCACGAGCGCAAGCAGCAGATGTCGCAAATGGCCGATGGCTTTATTGCCTTGCCCGGCGGTTTTGGTACGTTGGAAGAACTGTTTGAAATCATTACTTGGGGCCAATTGGGCCTACACCACAAACCAGTATTAGTGATCAACATTAATGGCTATTACGACCACCTAATAAAACTGCTTGACCACATGGCCGCCGAGGGCCTGCTGAAAGAGCGCCACCGCCGCATGATGTTGTTTACCGAAAGGGTAGAAGATGCCCTAAACGAAATGCTGCACTATAGTCCGCCGGTGATTAATCCATTGATAGATAAGCACAGCAGCACATGAAATAGGAAATGAGAAATAAGAAGCACTTAGTACATAGTACTTCCCTCCTAAAAAGAGCCTGTCCTGAGTCTCGTTTTAAACGAGATCGAAGGAAGGGGTAGGGGTAGTGTAATTTGTTGCATTACATTTTGCTTACCTGCAGTCTCATTACGAGCAATCAGCATCAACTCACAACTTCATCACTCTAATGATAACCTATCTCAACCTTAACTTTTCCACTTGCACGTGCGCCCTCACCTAACCTTTCTCTCGCCTCAGGCAAGAGAAAGAGACTTACATATTTCGAATAAAAGAAAAGCAATTAAACCAATTTAGCCAATGCGCTTTTTAGTCTAGCGCATGCCTCCACCAATTGCTTATCACTAGCGGCGTAGCTAATGCGCACACACTCAGGTGAGCCGAAAGCAGCACCCGATACCAGCGCCACGTGAGCCTCGGCAAGTAGGTACAACGACAAATCATCGGCATCTTTCAGTACTTCGCCATTGTAGGTTTTACCAAAGTAAGCACTTACATCAGGGAACAAATAGAAAGCGCCCGGAGGGGTATTGGTCTTAATACCGGGTATTTCGCTCAATAGGGCAATTACCATATCGCGGCGGCGGTGAAATTGGTCGCGCATATCGTAGCTAGGCTGCATGTCGCCATTCAGCGCCGCTTCGGCTGCTTTTTGGGCAATACTGCAGGTAGCGCTGGTAAACTGTCCTTGCAGCTTGTCGCAAGCCTTGGCAATCCAAAGCGGAGCACCAATGTAGCCCACACGCCAGCCGGTCATAGCAAAGCCTTTGGCAAAACCGTTAACAGTTATCGTTTGGTTGTAAATTTCAGGAAACTGGGCAATGCTCTCATGCTTGCCATCGAAGTTGATGTACTCATAAATCTCATCCGACACTACATATATCTCTGGGTATTTGGCCAATACCTTAGCCAAACCCGCCAACTCCTCTTTAGTATATACCGAGCCCGATGGGTTGCACGGCGAACTAAACATTACCATGCGGGTTTTTGGCGTAATGGCCCCCTCTAATTGCTCGGGTGTAATTTTAAAGTCTTGGTCAATGGTGGTGAAAATATTCACCATTTTGCCTTCGGCCAACTCTACCATAGCGGCATAGCTCACCCAGTATGGTGCCGGAACGATTACTTCTTCACCTGGGTTTACCAAGCAAAGCACCACGTTGATAAGACTTTGTTTGGCACCGGTAGAAACTACTATTTGCTCAGGAGTATAATCCAACCCATTATCACGTTTAAACTTAGCTTGTACAGCTTTGCGAAGCTCAATGGTGCCCGGCACGGCAGTATAAAAAGTAAAGCCTTCGTCGATGGCTTTTTTGGCCGCTTCGCAAATATGTTTTGGGGTAACAAAGTCAGGTTCGCCAAGGCTAAGACTAATAATATCATGGCCTTGAGCTTTCAGTTCGCGACCCAATTGGGCCATTTTAATGGTAGCTGACTCGTGTAAGTTGGCAATCCTGTCTGATAAATGGGGCATACCGCTGTTTTTTTGTTCGAAATTAGGGATTGCGGCGCATAAAACACTTATTATTTTTGAAGTTGTGATATTCTCGCCATTGGGTGTTAATTTTATCCAGTTGCAATTGCCGAATTTTTGAAAATACAACCCCTAATGACCCGTAAAAACAAGCTCATTACTGGAGCTGCCGTGTTGGTAGCAATTGCCGCGGTTTATATATTCTACCCATCATCAAGCTTAGATACCGAGCTAGATGGTCTTCGTATTGAAGAAGAGATGCAGAAACAGGCCGAGTTTTTATATGGCATCCCGAAAGGAGAATACAACACCATACAAGATAAAGTAAAGCCGAACCAGAATTTGGCAAGTTTGCTATCGGCCCACGACATAAACCCGGGTAATATTGTAACCCTTTCTACCAAATTCGAAAACGTATTCGATACCCGCTCCATGAAATTTGATAGGCCTTATACCATCATGGTTCGCGAATCGGATACCATGAAATCGGCTGCATATTTAATTTACGAGAAATCGAACATTGAGTTTATTGTTTATGATTTGGAGCACGACACCGTATATAAAGGCAAGAAAGAAGTAAGCGTTCAGCGCAAGCATTTTGCAGGTACCATTACGTCCAACTTGTCGGAAACCTTGCAAGATGCTGGGGTTGATGTGGCATTGGCATACAGTATGGCCAGTATTTACGATTGTACCATCGATTTTTATAAGTTGCAGCAAAACGATTTTTTCAAAGTGATTTACATTGAGAAAATGGTTGAGGGTAAGTATGTGGGTATCGATAAAATCGAAGCCATTGAGTTTACACACAACAGTAAGCCGTTTTATGCTTTTTACTTTGAGCAAGACGAGGTGGGCAATTACTTTGACGAGAAAGCGCAAAACATGCGCAAGGCTTTTCTTAAAGCCCCTTTGAAATACGGTTACCGCATCAGTTCTAAATACAATAAAAACCGCTTACATCCTGTGTTGAAGGTTAACCGCCCACACTTGGGGACCGATTATGCCGCGGCGCATGGCACTCCGATTATTACCGTGGGCGACGGCGTGGTGTTAGAGGCCAGTTTTACCAAAGGCAACGGTAATTATGTAAAAGTAAAACACAATGGCACATTTACTACCCAATATTTGCACATGAGCAAGTTTGCATCGGGCATAAAGCCAGGCAAGCGTGTAAGCCAAGGGGATGTAATTGGTTATGTAGGTAGCACTGGCCTTGCAACCGGCCCGCACGTTTGTTTTCGTTTCTGGAAAAATGGTGTGCAGGTCGATCCGTTTAAGGTAATGCCGCCGCCAGCCGAACCGGTTGCCAAAAAGAATATGGAGCGTTTTAATGAACGTGTTGCCGTTTTGAAAAAAGAGCTTGAAGGTATTGGTAAGGAATTGACGGCAAGCCTAAAGTAGTTGTAGCGGTTAGGTTAGCTGCCAGTTTTTATAAATTGCGCAATATGTAAAGCTCCTTTTACGTTCTATTTAAATAACGTAGCTTTAGATTACCAACTATCAATACTGTTATGAAAATTCCTGCCCCGATTTTCATACTACTTAGCGTTTTTTTGCTGAGCATGTGTGCATGCAACAAGTACGACGAAGGCCCTGCCTTTTCATTACGAACCAAGACTTTTAGAGCTACCGACAATTGGATCGTGTCCGATGCCCAACGAAATGGATTGGATGTAACCACCAGCTCACGAATGAACGTGAACTTACGAGCTGATGGTACTATGGTATACACCGATACGATAGCATTAGCTTCCGGCGATTCAATATCAAACCGCCAAGGTGTTTGGGAGTTTGACCGCAATGCCGAGAACCTCTTGATTGTGTTTACCGACCCAGGCGGCGGCAATGTATCAGCCAGAATTTGGTATATTTTGCGCTTGTCGGTGGGTGAACTGTGGGTTACAGAAAATGTTGGCGAAAACTTGTATCGCTACGAATTTGAACCTAAATAATGCTTACACCATTAAAGTCTTTCTTGCTACTAGTGTTTATTGCCTCGAGTTTGCAATGCATACCGGTATTTGGTCAAATTGTTACCGACGATATTGCGGTTCCGCCACCAAGTAACATACCTGCCAAAAAGAATCGCAACAACGACAGACCTACCAAGCAATTGTTTTTACTGCTCAATGCCGGTTTGGCTTCGCCGCTGGGTATTTTCGGTTCTACCAATATTCTAGAGGAAAATGCTGTTTTTGCCAAAACAGGCATAAACCTCAGCCTTAATGTTGGCCGAACCTTTAACCGCTATCTGGGTCTTACTGCCACGGGCGGGCTTATAGTGCAAACCAATAAAATGGCCCAGATTGTAGACAACTACAATCGCTATGGCCCACCTGGCTCGTATATATTGGCATACGACTACCCCGGTATGCGGTTTTATTATTTGGCAGGCGGCTTGTTGGTTACCGTGCCGGCTACCAATAGGTTTTCTATCGATGTAAAACTACAAGGTGGCATTGCCCTTGGTGTGGATAGGGAGCTAACGCTGCAGATTGATAATGGACTTGGCACCATAATAGAGAAGTATGGCAAAGCCAGCGACGTCGCTTTTCTGCCCGATTTGGGCCTAAACTTTAGGTTGTTGGTTACCGACAACTTTACCATGAATTTTTTCACCGACTTTGTAATGGCCAACTTCAAATTCAAAGACGTAACCTACTACGAAAACGGCATACCACTGGATACCTACGACTACGACTTACCCATGCGCAACCTCAATGTAGGCATAGGGGCAGGGTGGAGTTTTAAGTAGTCGATTGGACGATGGTCCATGGTCCATAGTCCGCAGTTAACAGTCTATGATCAGTAGACCGCAACACTTGGTTCGTTATAACCAATACCCAATAACCAATAACCAGTCCACCCCTCCCCAACTGCCACCTTTACAGCCCGAAACTGCAATTTTGGCGCATTATGCCAGTTGGCACAACTAATGCTATAGGTGGAGTACCTGTAAAACTCAAAAAACGTAAAACAATATGGCTGTTAACATTAAACCCCTTGCAGACCGCGTACTGGTGAAAGCCGACGCCGCCGAAGAAACCACCAAGAGTGGCCTATTTATACCCGATACGGCTAAAGAAAAGCCTATGCGTGGCGTGATAGTAGCCGCAGGTGCTGGTAAAAAAGACGAACCAATGACCGTGAAAGTAGGCGACAAAGTATTGTATGGCAAATATGCCGGCACTGAGTTGACCGTAGAAGGAGAGGAGTTCTTGATTATGCGCGAAAGTGACATCTTCGCTGTGCTTTAGTTACTGGTTATTGGTTGATTGGTTATTGGTGAAAAACAGTAGCCAATTTCGATTAACCAGTAATAGATAACCGTAATCAAATTCTAATAACAAATAACCCATAAACTAATATACTAATGGCAAAGTTGATCAAATTTGATGCTGAAGCACGCGATGGATTGAAGCGTGGTGTAGATGCATTGGCAAATGCCGTGAAAGTGACCCTAGGTCCGAAAGGCAGAAACGTTGTAATCGAGAAGAAATTTGGTGCCCCTGGCATCACTAAAGATGGTGTATCGGTTGCCAAAGAAATTGAGTTGGAAGACCCAATTGAAAACATGGGCGCCCAAATGGTGAAAGAAGTAGCTAGCAAAACCAGCGATTTGGCAGGTGATGGCACTACTACTGCTACTGTGTTGGCACAAGCTATTATTACCCGTGGCCTGAAGAGTGTAGCTGCCGGCGCGCACTTGATGGACTTGAAACGTGGTATTGACCGCGCTGTGGCCGTAGTGGTTGAAGACCTGAAAAGGCAGAGCGTAAACGTAGGCGATGACTACGAGAAAATTGAACAAGTAGGTACTATATCTGCCAATAACGACCCAGAAATTGGTAAGTTGATTGCCGATGCCATGAAGGCTGTTGGTAAAGAAGGTGTGATAACTGTTGAGGAAGCTAAAGGCACCGAGACTTATTTGGATACCGTAGAAGGTATGCAATTCGACCGCGGATACTTGTCGGCTTACTTTGTAACTGACACCGAGAAAATGGAAGCCGAATTGGAGAACCCTTTCATCCTGATTTACGACAAGAAAATCAGTAGCATGAAGGATTTGTTGCCAATACTTGAGAAAGTGGTACAAACTGGCCGTCCGTTGTTGATTATTGCCGAAGACTTGGAAGGCGAAGCCCTTTCTACATTGGTAGTAAACAAAATACGTGGCACCCTGAAAATTGCTGCAGTTAAGGCCCCAGGCTTTGGCGACCGTCGCAAAGAAATGTTGGAAGACATTGCAGTGCTTACCGGTGGTACCGTTATCAGCGAAGAGCGTGGCTACAAGCTGGAGAATGCAGGCATGGAGCACTTGGGTCGTGCCGAGAAAATTTCTATCAACAAAGACAACACCACAGTAGTAAATGGTGCTGGCGATGGTGACAACATTAAAGCGCGCGTTGGTCAAATCAAATCGCAGATTGAAAACACCACCAGCGACTACGACCGTGAGAAGTTGCAGGAGCGTCTTGCCAAATTGGCAGGCGGCGTGGCGGTACTATATATTGGTGCCCCTACCGAAGTAGAAATGAAAGAGAAGAAAGACCGTGTTGACGATGCCTTGCACGCTACCCGTGCTGCTGTTCAGGAAGGTATAGTGCCAGGTGGCGGTGTAGCGTTGCTACGTGCCATTGCGGCCATTGCCAATGCCAAGCCTGCCAACGAGGACGAGAAAACCGGTACCGACATCGTTCGTCGTGCTATCGAAGAGCCATTGCGCCAGATTGTTGCTAATGCTGGTTTGGAAGGTTCAGTAATCATTCAGAAGGTATTGGAAGGCAAAGGCGACTTTGGCTACAACGCCCGCACCAATGTTTACGAAAACCTTTTGGCTACTGGCGTTATCGACCCAACCAAAGTAACCCGTGTGGCCTTGGAAAACGCGGCATCAATTGCTGGTATGCTCCTTACCACCGAGTGTGTAATTGTTGACAAACCTGCT
>CAIOSU010000272.1 GCA_903861055.1 uncultured bacterium | reverse complement strand
TTGGATTAAAAACAGGTTAAAGTTATAGGTCTTAATTTGTTGATTGTCAGTATTTTAAAATGGTCACTGTCCATTATTTTGTTCCTTATTTTTGTATCTAAATTTAGTTTATTATTATAAGCTTGATAAATACGTTAATACAGTTTATGAATTTTTATTTGTTATCTAAAATAAGTATTGCTACTCATCTCGTTGCAACCAATTTTCATACAGTTGGCTCATCGTTTCCAAAGGCAACTGAGGTGTAGTATATAGTCCTTCATTAATGCGCTGGCGCATGGCCTCAAACAAGCTTACGGCACAGGCAACCGAAATATTAAGGCTTTGAACCATGCCTTGCATGGGTATGATAAAATTGCCTTCGGCATATTTCAATATCTCAGGTGACAATCCTAGTCTTTCGTTGCCAAATAGCAGGGCTACCGACCCAGTTAGTTCAAGGTCGTAAAGGCTTACGGAATCTTGGCTTAGGTGGGTAGCATATACCTTATCGTACTTAGCTTTTACGGCTTGCATGCATTCATCCACGTTTTCGAAAACGTGCAGGGTTATCCACTTTTTTGCTCCCGAAGAACTGCGTTTGCCCACTTTAGTTATGGGTGGCGTTAAAGTATTAACCGCATATATTTCCATAATGCCAATAGCGTCGCAACTGCGCATCACTGCCGATAAGTTATGCGGGTCGTGCACATCTTCTAGCACAACCGTAATATTAGGTTGCCGCTGCGATAAAACTTTTCGCATTTTTTGTTGTCGTATACTTAGTTGGTCTTCCATTCGTTTGTAAAACTAAACAGAATGGTATCTTTATAAAAATTATTCTACTATGCTACGTAAGGTCCTATTAGGCTTATTGATTATTATAGTGTTGTTAGTGGGCGCATTAGCGGCCATTCCTTTTCTTTTTAAAGATGAACTTTTGGTATTTGCCAAAACCCAGATCAATACTTACCTAACTGCCAAAGTTGATTTTAATGAGTTTGACGTTTCTGTTTTTAAAGATTTCCCCAACATCAGCTTATCCCTTGGCGATGTATCGGTAGTTAACGGTGCTCCATTTGACGGTGATACCTTGGCTGGTATTAAAGACATAACCGTGAGCTTGGATATTATGAGCGTTATTAAGGGCGAGCAATACGTTATTCGTAACGTGGCCCTTACCGAACCGCGCATTAAAGTAAAGGTGTTGAAAGACGGCACTGCCAACTACGATATCATGAAACCCACCGATACAGTGGATACCACCACCACCAGCGTTGCAACGCCTGCTATCGAAATTAATGGCTACAGTATTACCAAAGGCTATATTGTATATGATGATAAGGCAAGCGATATGTATGCCGAAATTGTTGACCTTGACCACACGGGTAAGGGCGACTTTGCCCAAGAGATAGTGGACCTGACCACTACCACCAGCATTAAATCGTTGACCGTGAAAACAGGCGGCGTAGCTTATTTGAGCAAGGCCGAACTAGAGGCCAAACTGGACCTGAACCTTGACTTGCCGAATAGCAAATACACGTTTAAAGAAAATACGGTTCGCCTAAATCAATTGGAATTGGCCTTTAATGGTTGGTTGCAGTTGTTGGAGAACGATGCCATGGATATGGATGTGAGTTTTGCAGCCAAGAAAACAGAGTTTAAGAACATACTCTCGTTATTGCCTGCCATTTACGCCAAAGATTTTGAAAGCGTAAAAACCAGTGGCAGCCTTGCCTTGGATGGATATGCCAAAGGAAGATTGGTGGGCGAAACCTACCCCGCCTTTGCCTTGAACCTGAAGGTTGGCAACGCTAGTTTCCAATACCCTGATTTGCCGGTGGGTGTGAGCGCTATAAACATTGATGCAAGCGTAAAAGGCCCCGGTGGCGATTTAGATAGGATAGTAATTGATGTGCCTAAGTTTGACTTTGTAGCGGGTGCTGATCCTTTTAAAATGAAGGTTAATGTGCGCACCCCAATATCTGACCCTAATATTGATGCAAGCTTGAAAGGAAAGATAAACCTGGATAACGTGAAGAACTTCTATCCTATGGCACAAGGCGAAACCCTGAGTGGGTTACTGGATATGGATGTATCGGCCAAAGGTAAATTGAGCGCTATTGAGCAAGAGCAGTACCAAAATTTTGATGCAAAGGGCATTGTTGCCATTACCAACTTGCGCTACGCTAGTCCTGATGTGCCGCAGCCCGTTTCAATAGATGCATTGAATATGACTTTTAGCCCGCAACTAGTAACGCTGGATAAGTTGGTAGCCAAAATAGGCCGTAGCGATTTTGATGTAGCAGGTCGCTTGGATAATTTGTTGAACTACCTGTTTGCCGGCGATGTGCTAAAAGGCAGCATGACCCTCAACTCAAAGCTCATTGACTTAAATGAGTTTATGACTGAGGAGAGTGCCACCACTGCATCGCCCGCGGCTACCGATGGTGGTGCGGCTACTACCGTTGAAACTTCGGGTGCCGATGTGCCCGCTAACATCGATTTTACTTTTGTGGCCAACATGGCACGCGTTATTTACGATAACATTGAAATTAAAGGCGCCAGTGGCAAGATTACCGTTAAAAACGAAACCATCACTATAACTGATTTGAAAGCCAATATATTGGATGGCGACTTGGCATTGGATGGCACTTATTCTACCTTGCAAACCGAAAGGCCAGCACTCGATTTTAAACTCAAGTTCGCTAATGTAGATATACAACAAGCATTTAAAACCTTTAACACGGTAGAGAAAATTATGCCCATTGCCGACCAGATTAGTGGCAAGTTTACTACTGCCTTCGATATGAAAGGCTTTCTTGGAGATGACCTATCACCAGATTTGAGTACCCTATTGGGTGAAGGCACGGTAGAGCTAAACAATGCCAAACTAACCGGTAACAAAGTGATGAACAACCTTGCCGATAAATTTAAATTGCCGCAATTGAAATCGATTGATATACCAAAATCGTGGACGATTGTTAAGTTGGTGAACGGGAAGATATTTGTAGAACCCTTTGAATTTAAGATGCAAGATATAGCTATGAACATATCAGGCTCACACAGCTTGTTGAACATAATGGACTATGGCATATTGATGGATGTACCAAGCAACAAAATGGGCCCTGCCAAAGGAATGGTAGATGGTTTGCTGGCACAATCGCCACTTCCGGGCATTACGCCATCTTCGTTGCCCGATTTATTGCGCTTTAAAGTAGGGCTTACGGGCGATATGGCCAATCCGAAGATTGACATTAAACTGTTAGGCAAAGGGGGTTCATCTAGCCCTGTTAAAGATTTGGTAAACGACCAAGTGGATAAGGCCAAGGAAGAGTTTAACAAACAAAAAGAGGATGCTCTTAAACAGGCGAACGATGCAAAACTAAAAGCAGAGGCTGAAGCTAAGAAACAAGCCGAGGAGGCGAAGCGCAAAGCTGAAGAAGCGGCCAACAAAGCTGTAGACGATGCCAAAAAGAAAGCGAAAGAAGAGGCCGACAAGATAAAGAACCAGTTTAAGAAGCCTTGGTAGGCTATCTGCTTGCGAGCCATCAAACAAAAATGCCACGGCTCAACAGCCGTGGCATTTTTTATATTGATTAACACAGCTTTTGCTGTGATAAAAATTACTGAAACAGGAATGCGAATATATACTGGTACTGCC
>CAIOSU010000271.1 GCA_903861055.1 uncultured bacterium | reverse complement strand
CCAAACGTATAATGGGTGTTCCAGTATTCCGATGTGCCTACTTTAAATAGCTCCTCTACTTCTTTTAAACTGCTGGTTTCCAATACCTTGCTAAACAAATGCACGCTGCGGTGCAGCAACATGGCAAATTGTGCCAGCCTAATCGTAGGAAAGGAAGGAGGCCGCAGGCGCATAAATTTCCAACTATGGCCTTGGGTAGGCCTAAGCTGGTACTTATGTTGTTGGTATCTATACTCGCGTTGCAGGCTGGCCATGTATTCGTCTTTGGGCTCATCGTTTAGCATGCCTGCTTGCCCAAACAAAAGGGCCTCTATACATTTCAGGTCCTGTTTTTGCTTAGCCACAATGTTTAGTGGCAGCGAGCAAGCCATTAACTCAAAAGGCTCACGGTTTACTTTTAGCCCAAACCCCCGAGCGGTAAGTTGGTACATGGTCTCCTCCCAGCTACCTATGTTTCGCTTTAGCAGCGCATCAATGGCAAGTGTTTTCTGCTCCAATCTTTCTATTACCATCCGTTCTTTGCAGAGCGTAAAGGTCATTTCATCTACATCGGCCAGCATTTTCTCGCACGGTATCCATTGTTTGTTGTTCAGCAAATAGTGGTAGCGGCTAAGCAGGCTCTCTTGCACCAAACCTTTCAGCGCAAGGGTAGGGGCACCGGTTACGCCATCTTTGTCGTGCTCGTATACCACATGCAGAATGATGTTGCCAAAGCTAGGGTCGTATTGGTGCTTGTGGTGCAGCCAATCGCTGCTTTTTTGGTGTATTTCCACGTTGCCTGCCCAAAGCGTACTACCAATGCGAATGCGGGCATTGGTAAAATCTGGCCCAGCATCGTGGTTGCGTTGTCCGGGGTTTATTACCTCAATAGTTTCGCCTTCCTCGCTACAGAGGTGGTTGTTGGCAAACAAGCGGTGCTGCCATATATAGTAAAGTAGCTCTTCGTTCACTGCATAAAGATAGCAAAGAAGTTTCTATGTACTATTTAATGATATTTAATCTGTAAGCCATTAACACTAAAGCACTAAATGATTTTACCGGTATTTTGGCCAATATATTCCGCCTGTGCACATCCACGGTTCGTTTGCTAATGTTCAGTTTGTCGCCAATTTCTTTGTTTACCAAGCCGTCGGCTATTGCTTGAATTATTTCAATTTCTCGTTTGGTAAGCGTTCCAAAATGGCTGGCAAAATCAGATATGGTATCTGGTTCCAAATAAGAAGCATTAATCAATGGGAATATCTCGGCATCGATGTATATTTTTCCACTTAACACTTCCAAAATACCTTTTTTGATACTGGATAGGCTCGATGATTTTAACATTAAACCCCTAACATCGTATGATAACAGCCTAGAGATGATTTGCGGATTATCGAGCGAAGTGAGGAAAACAATCGGACTATTTATGTGGTGCTGCTTGAGCTTAAAAAACATGCTCTCTCCATTTACGAGCGGCAAAAAGTAATCCAATATAATAAGCTCGTATTGGTTGGCCTTTATAAGCTCTAAGAATTCGTCTTCGCTTCTAGCTTCATCTACTACATATCCGGTTTCGATTAGTACCATTTTAACGCCTAATCTAAAAATATCGTGGTCTTCAACAATGAGTATTCGTTTATTTGGCATATGCTAGTTTTTCTATTAGAAAGTTGCGTGTAGAGAGGATGTTATCATTCAACTGGGCAATATTTGCTTGTGTCTTAGCTGTTATCGTTGTGTTTTCTTCTAAATCGTGTTCTATTAACTCTATAAGATTGAGCGTGTAGTTCAACCTTAAAATGCCGGCACTGCTCTTAAAGGAATGCAAAGTGTACAAAAGTTTATCAATTTCCTGTTGCAAGGTAAGTTCTGATATTTTTGACACTTCTTTTTCAAGCTCTTTAACCAGCATTTTCGCAATATTCAACTTCAACTCTTCGCTTAATTCTGGATCTTGCAAAAACTGATCTGGCTGGTCATTCACCTTCTGGTTGGGTAAATTATCTAGTTGGTCAAAACTGTTTTTAGAAACATTGTCTAACAAATACTGCGCAAGCCAAGGCAGTTCAACTGGTTTTTGAATAAAGTCGTCAAATTTACGCAACCGTTTTCTCTCGTTTTCTGATGGGATAACCGAAGCGCTGAGTGCTACTATTTTGGTATTGGTAAGGTGGTTTCCATTATCTATTGCCCTCCTTATTGCTTGTGCGGCTTCGTAACCGTTCATAACGGGCATGTTTATGTCAAGCAGCACAAAGTCGTAATCGTATTTTGAGAAAAATTCAACGGCTTCTTTCCCGTTCATGGCAGTATCTACATAAAACTTTTTATCAATCAGGTAAGTTGCAATAAGCCTGCGAATAATGTTGTTGTCTTCAGCTATCAATACCCTTATTTGGGCAGTGTTTTGGTTTGCAGCGGTATTGCTTTCTTGCACTCTTTCACCTAAGTTATCTTCAATAATTTCGGCCGGGATAACGACTGTAAAAGTGGTGCCTTCATTTACTTGGCTATCTAAATAAATCATGCCTTTGAAGGCATCTACCAGTTGTTTTACTATTGATAAGCCCAGCCCAACCCCGTCATGCGAAGCGGTGTTACCGGTTGCTCCTAACTGATAAAATTCATTGAAAATATTGTTGTGTTGTTCGCGGGGAATACCAATACCAGTGTCTGTTATTTTAAAGAAAATATACCCGCTTTTTCCAGTATTTTGTTTCCAATTTACTTTGCAATCAATGGTGCCGTGGTCGGTATATTTTATGGCGTTGCTCAGCAGGTTTCCGGCTATTTGTTGAATCCTGAATGGGTCAATTGAAATAAGCTTAGGAAAGTCAGGCGCAATGGTATAACTTAAGGTAACACTTTTGTTTTTGGGTATTAAACGCTTGTAGTAGTTAATTAAATTATCAAAAGCGGTATGCATTTTTATCGGCTTGTTCACCAGTTTCAACCTACCTTGCTGTAAGGTGTTCATATCAAGTAGGTCGTTTACCAAGCTGTTTAAAGACCCCATTGCAAGCTTTATCTCCGTTGAAAAAACTTTAACTTCGGTCGGTAAATCTTTTGAATCAAGATAATTGATAAAACCCATAAAGGCTTGCATGGGCGTGCGCATTTCGTGGCTAACCTTGGCTAGTAATTTCTCCCTTGATTTTGAATTTTCTTCGGCCAACAATTTTGCATTTACCAATGCAAGTTCGGTCTGCTTTCGTTCTGTAATATCCAAATGTATACCAATGGAGCCTATTACATTTCCGTTTTTGTCAATTTCTGGAGTGCCACTTATCAGTACCCATTTTTGTGTTCCGTCTTTGCAGCGCAGCAATCGTTCGTAAACGCTCGATTGTCTTTTGAGCCTATCTCTTATTACTTCAATGGTACTTGCTAAATCCTCATTGCTTACCAATAAGTATGATGCCTTTTTTCCCAAAAGTTCGCTTTTGCGATAACCCGTTAGCTCCGAAAATTTATTGGTCACATCCGTTATCACATCTTCATTGTCAACATGCATCATACCTAAGTCCATGTTTTCAATAATGCTTCGGTACTTTTCTTCGCTTGTCAATAACTGGTTTTGCGCGTTTATGAAGTCGCTTATGTCGCTGTGGCTGCCCACCAACCGTATTGCTTTGCCATTTTTATCGCAAACTTTTATGGCCTTGCTCTTCACAACAACCATATGGCCCTGTTTGTGCTTGAATTTTTGTATGGTTTCAAAACTGTTCCTTTTGCCGCTTCTCAGCTCCTCAACCAATTTCATGGCAGCGCTGTAGTCATCTTCAAAAATAAGCGATTCCCAGGTTTCATGGGTGTTGCTAAGTTCATTGTCATTATACCCAAACATACTTTTCCAGCGAGGCGAGAAATATATTTTATCATTCCCCAAGTTCCAGTCCCAAATACCTTCGTTGCTGGCCGTTACGGCCAGCTCTAAAAATTCTTTTTGTTGCTGAAGTTTATACT
>CAIOSU010000270.1 GCA_903861055.1 uncultured bacterium | reverse complement strand
CCAGCTATGGTCTCCAATATCAAAGCGGCATCCTCAATACTATTGGTCATAGGGCCTACTTGATCGAAAGATGAGGCATAGGCCACCACGCCCCACCTTGATACTAGGCCATAAGTTGGTTTGAGGCCAAAAATACCGGTGAAGGATGCTGGTTGGCGTATAGAGCCGCCCGTATCGGTGCCCAAAGCAGCGTGGCACATACCAGCCTGTACGGCAACTGCCGAGCCGCCCGACGAGCCACCGGGCACTTTGGTTTCGTCCAAGGCATTCAGTACGTTTCCGTATGCCGAGTTTTCGTTGCTACCGCCCATAGCAAACTCATCGCAATTAAGCCGACCAATAATAATAGCATCGGCATCCAATAAACGTTGGGTTACAGTGGCATTGTAGATAGCCTTAAAGCCTTCGAGCATTTTGCTCGATGCCGAAACTACGTGCCCTTGGTAAGATATAACATCCTTAAGGCCAATAACCAAGCCGTGCAACTTGCCAGCGGTGCCTGCGGCTATTTTTGCATCTATTTGGAGGGCGCGGTCCAAAGCTTCTTGGTGGTATACTTCCAAAAAAGCATTTAAGTGTTGCTTTTGTTCAATTTGTTGCAGGTAATGCTGAACCATGGAAACGCAAGAAACACGTTTCTCAGCGAGGTCGTTTTGGATCTCGTAAAGCGTATGGTAATACTTCAAAACTGAAGAGTGCAGTGCGGTAAGTTATTTGGTTTCCGCAGAGCTTTCCTTCTTCACTGGTTCGCGCATACCTTCTTCCAATTCGCTTTTCAGGCTGTCTTTGGCAGTATTGAATTCGCGTATACCTTTGCCAATACCACGCATTAATTCAGGGATTTTTCTACCGCCAAACAACAGGATAACTGCAAAAACGATAAGGAATACCTCACCGCCTTGAATGCCTAAGAGCAAGAATAAATTGTCCATAACTACTTGTTCAAAATTCGGTACAAAGCTACACTTTTTATTGAGTAGTATATATCCATAATGCAGGGTTTAAGTTATTGGTTCCCTGCCACAGTTCAAAGTGTAATTCTGATAACGAAGAATCATCGTCGGTGTGCACGGTGCCTATTACTTGTTTAGCGGTTATTTTGTCCCCAATTTTTACCGAAACGGTTTCTAATTTTGAATAAACGGTAAAGTAATCGCCATGCTTTACCAATATCACCTGGTTATAACCTGGCATAAACAACACACTCGATACTTGACCGTCAAATACGGCCCTAACTGGCGAGTTTGCATTAGTTTTTATATCAATACCTTTGTTGTTGGTTATTAGGTTTCCGTTTACTGGGTGTGGGTGCTGCCCAAAGCTCTTAACTATTACCCCATTATCAACTGGCCAAGGTAGCTTTCCTTTGTTCAAACCAAACGAGGCAGATAGTTTTGCATCAATTGCGGGCGCGGGCTTTACCGCATCGGGGTTTTTCTTGATGGCATTGGCCTCATTTTTCTTTCTCTCAGCTTCTTTGGCAGCGGCAAGGGCTATTTCCTTTTGTATTAGGTCGTTTATCTTGTTACTGAGGGCAAGGGTTTGTTCTTCGTACTTTTTAATGTTGTTTTTCAGTTCCTTTTCCTTTTTCTGTAGGTTACCTACTATGGTATTGGTTTGGCTCCGTTCGTTATCAAGTGTTTGCTTTTGACCAGTTTGCTCTGCCAAGAGGTCTTGCTGTACTTTCTTTTTATCATTAAGCTCCGTGAGTTTGCTAGCCAATGCATCTTGGGTCTCTTTTATCATTTCTGCTTGGCGAAGCCTAAACTCTGCCAAACGCTCAAGATAGCGCATTCGGTTATAGGCTTGTGCAAGCGTTTTGGCAGAAAAAATAAATACCGTCTCGTTATACTTGCTATTGTGCTTATATGCATAGTATAGCATTTCAGCATACTCTTTCTTTAACTTTTCCAAGTCCATTTGGAGCGCCTTAATAATTGCTCCATTCTCGTCTATTTGGCTATTGAGTATTGAAAGCTCCTTATTGATGTTGGAAATTATCTTTTGCCGAGTATTGATTTGGCTCAGTAACAGCTCCAACTGCGAGATAGAGTTCTTTTTGTCTTCGCCTATTTTGCCCAGCAACTCTTTGTTTCGCTTTATATCCGACTCAAGCTTTTTTCGTTTCTTTTCGAGCGTAGCTCTATCCTGACCTTGCACTTGCATGCCCAAGGAAGTGACGAATAAAATAGCCAGAAGCAAGAAAACCCTAATCTTCATATTTATCTGGGTTAAACGGGAAACTGGTTGGCTCGTTCCATTTTACCCGGCTATAAACCATTCCTATTTTAACGGTGCTAGCCCCCGTAAACAGAATATCTCGTGTATTCGAAAACCAGTATCCTTCAATCAGCGCATAATCTTTAGCTACCAAATTTACCTTTTGGTTGTTGGCTGCTTCATTGGTTTCCATTTGCGCAATGGTAAACCTGCCTGGCTCTATCCAAAACGTATTTTCGATGGATTCATTTTCAGTCTTTAGCACATATAAACATTTTTCGTTTTTGTGCTTCAATTTTCCTTCGGTATTCCAAAGATAGTTACCTACTATCAAATCTTGCAATAAGCGTATATCGGCATCAATAGGTATATAGTTCTTTATTTTGGACAGTGGCTCTTTGATATATACCTTCTCTAGGCGATTTAAAAGCTCAAAAGTATCGGGCGTAATCATTATCCTTGCCGCTTCGTAGCCCATCAAAGCCGTAATGCTTACCCAAATAGCGCTGTCGCGTTGCATTCTAATACTTGCAGTTACGCCTTGTATCGTTTTACCATCATCATAGCTTACTTTGGCTTTGGCATTGAACCAGGTAAACTCAATTTGTTTTGCGCGCAACGAGTCAATCAACTCGGCGGTTTCCATTTTTGTTGCCTTAACACAGTCCTTTGCTACAGAACTGCGAGAGGTTTTACAGGCTTGGCTGAAAATTAATGCGAACAAAAGGGCAAAGAGAACCTTATTCATACAGTTTTTTATCAGCTATTTTTTTAGGTAAAAGTTCGGTTGTGTCATCTTTACCCATAGCCTTTTGCCAGTATTCCAAGGCTTTACCTGTTTGGCCAAGTTTATACAAAATATCGCCATAATGCTCCAACAACACGCCGCTATCCTCGCCACTAGTTTTCAGGGCCTTCTCCATCCATTTGCGAGCCTCTTCATATTCGCCAGCACGGTATAGCACCCATGCATAGGTATCTTGAAACGAACCGTTTTCTGGCTCAAGTGTATTGGCAAGCAAGGCCATTTTTTTTGCCTTATCCAAGTCGGCAGCCCTCAAAGATAGATAATAGCTATAGTTGTTGAGCACATAGGTATTTTTGGAATCCAGTTTTAGGGCTTCATCAAATGCCTTATCCGAGTCGGCAAACTTCCCAAGGTTATTATAGGCATCGCCAAGACTGCTGTAAAACTGAACTTTAAGCGGTTGGTTATCGATAACAAGTACTTTACCAACGTTCAATATTTCAACAGCCTTTAGATACTGGTTCAATTGGTTGTTTGCCACGCCATTAAAGAAGTAAATAATTGGTTGGCTCGGAAACAACTCCAAAGCATCGGCAGTCATTTTTTCCAACTCCTCATAGCGTTGCAACTCACTCAAGATAAAGAAGGCTTGCTGCCAAACTTGGTACACACTATTGTCGAGCTGCAATGCTTGCCTGTACTGCAAGAGCGCCTCTTCCGATTGCTCGTCTTGGTAAAGTAAATCGCCATAAATGGCATGCGCCTTGGCTTCGTTGGGGTGGGCTTCAATTACAATCTGGGCCAAACTAAAGGCTTCTTCCTTCTTGCCCTCGCCACTACTATCCAACAGGTATGGATAAATTACCCGTATTTTCGAATCGATATTCAGGTCGGGGTTTTTAAATGCCTCTTTCAAATACCCAATATAATTTTGTCTATCGCCCTTGTAGCGGTAAAGTTCGGCAATACTGAGTAATGCAAATGCATTGTTTGGATCCTTTACGAGCATTGCCTTGTATATCTCTATAGCTTTATCGGGCTGCTCGGTAGCTTGGTACAACTCGGCTTGCATTTGGTAAAATCGCATGTCGCTTGGGTCAGAATCAATTAGGCGCTGAATTTCGGCAGCAGCTTCGTTTATCATGCCAGCTTCAATATACAACCGCTGCTTTTGCATTATCAGGTTCTCGTCAATACCAATTATGCTTTCCGCTTTGTTGTAAACATTAATTGCCCCTTTAAAATCGCCTTTGCGGCTTAGCACATAGGCCCAATCGAAATAATAATCTACTTCATCGGGATGGTCGTTTAGTAATTTGGCAAAAGTAGCCGATGCCTCATCGTAAGCACCAATGTAAGCCATTACATCGGCTTTCATTACCAAATACCACTTGTTGCTTTTATACAAAGCAGCCGCTTCTTTAATTTTACCGTTCAGGTTCTTAGCAACATCCAATGAGTCCTTGTCTTGTTGTTTTTTAAGGCTATTGGCTATAAAGTTGATGCTGTCATTTACCACTGCTGCAGTAATATACTGCCGCGAGACTTCATACTGGCCAGATTCAAAATACATTACTGCCAGCTCATATTGTGCAGCATCGTTGTATGGGTCAAGTTGGAGCACTTTTTTGTACATTTCAACCGCTTGGGCAAAGTCCTCGAGCATTTTGGCTTTCGATGCATCAATATACAATTGTGCTACCAATAGCTCGTCTACATTGCGTTTCAGCAGTTCATCAGCACTGCCTGAGCGTATGCTCAAGATGGGAAGGGCAGATGTCTTGCTTTTGCTTACCTCTTTTGAGCCCGAGCAAGCACTAAAGGCAACCAAAGTTGCCAACGAAAGTATAAGTAAAACGGTCCGGTTCAAGATCATTTGGTTACGGTATAATCCCCAATACTGAGGTCTTCGGCTTGCCCGCGCAACGATACACTATTGCCTATCATGCTATTGTGTATCACTTTGTTTTCAATGTGGCTTGCTGTTTGGATAATGCTTCTGCTTATAACGCTCTTATACACTGTTGTGTTGTTTCCTAATGATACATGTGGGCCAACTACCGCATCGGTAATTACTACATTATCACCAATATAACACGGCAGTATCACAATTGAGTTCTGTATACTTGCCGATGGCGATATCAATTCTTCACCCTCAATCAACTCCAGCATGCGGGCATTGGTATCCACGGTCACATCTTTGTTGCCACAATCCAACCACTCAATAACCGGGGCAGGATATAACTTGCGCCCTTGGTTTTTCATGTTTTCCAGGGCATTGGTAAGCTGGTATTCGCCTTTGTCTTTTATGTCGTTATCAATCAAATACTGCAATTCCTGCTTAAGGTAGGCACCATCTTTGAAGTAATAGATTCCGATAATGGCCATATCAGATACAAAGGTTGCCGGTTTTTCTACAAACTCGGTAATATGCCCGTCGGCATCAGTTTTTATAACGCCAAATGCCGATGGATCGTCAACACGCTTTACCCAAATGGCTCCATCTTGCTCAGTATCCACCGAAAAATCGGCTTTGAACAAAGTATCTGCAAAGGCCACAGTTACATTTCCTTCTAGCGAATCGCCAGCACACAGGATGGCATGGGCCGTACCCAAGGCTTCGGTTTGGTAGTATATAGAGCCTTTAGCACCTAATTTCTCGGCCAAGGCAACCAATTGTTTCTCAACGGCGGCGCCAAACGATGGGTGAATGATAAACGCTACTTCGTCGATAGTGGAGCCGCTCATGGCGCCTATGCTTTCTACCAAACGTTGTACTATTGGTTTGCCCACGATAGGCAAAAGCGGTTTCGGAATGGTTAAAGTGTGTGGGCGCATCCGTTTGCCCATGCCCGCCATTGGAACGATTATCTTCATCTCTTTTTTAGTATCAAGTAGTGAGTATCAAGTAGTGAGTATCAAGTATCAAGTAGTGTTTCGTGCAACTTGACCATTATTTTTTAAACCGTTAACTGTCGACCGTAGACCATCGACTATTTAACCCCAGTGTGGCCAAAGCCACCCGCGCCACGCTCGCTTTCAGTAAGTTCTTCGGTCAGTTCAAAGGTTACTCGGGTGTATTCGGCTATTACCATTTGGGCAATCCGATCGCCATGGTTTACAGTAAACGGCTCGTTGCTGAGGTTTACCAAAATTACGCCTACATCGCCGCGGTAATCGGCATCAATAGTACCGGGGCTATTGAGCACCGTAATGCCCGATTTATAAGCCAAGCCACTGCGTGGGCGTACTTGCGCCTCGCAGCCACTTGGTAGTTCCATAAACAATCCGGTAGGGATGAGCTTGCGTTCCAGCGGTTGCAACACCACGGGCGCTTCTAAGTTGGCCCTCAAATCAACCCCTGCTGCATCGGCTGTAGCGTATGCTGGCGCTGGGTTCTTAGAGCGATTGATGATTTTTACTGTTGCCATAAGTGGCAAAGATACAATTTTTGGTTGCGAGTTACGTACTTTCTCGCCTCAGGCGAGACTCAGTATGACATGCTTTTGCGAGTTAATTTTTTGAACTAATGACAACATACATTGCCAAGAAATTGGTTTTTTGT
>CAIOSU010000269.1 GCA_903861055.1 uncultured bacterium | reverse complement strand
TACTTTCCTTTGGGTTTATTTTAGCGGGGTATTTTTAAGGATAAGTATCCATTAAAGGCATTAGTCACTAAATAAAAACGGCCCCAGAAATTCCTGGGGCCGTATTTATTATTCACAGTTACCAATTAACTAGTTAACTAATAACTAATCAACCAACTACTAGTAGCGGTAGTACTCTGGTTTGTAAGGACCTGCAACTGGCACGCCAATGTATTCAGCTTGGTCGTCGCGAAGGGTTTCCAACTCAACACCAATTTTAGCAAGGTGCAAGCGGGCAACCATTTCGTCAAGGTGCTTAGGCAATACGTAAACGTCGTTGCCGTAGTTCTCGCTGTTTTTCCAAAGCTCTAGTTGTGCCAAAGTTTGGTTGGTAAATGAGTTACTCATAACAAACGATGGGTGGCCAGTAGCGCAACCAAGGTTTACCAAGCGGCCTTCAGCCAACAACAGAATGTCTTTTCCGTCAATGGTGTACTTGTCAACTTGTGGCTTAATGTTGATGTGAGTGTTGCCATAGTGTTTTTTCAACCAAGCAACGTCAATCTCATTATCAAAGTGGCCAATGTTACAAACAATGGCTTTGTCTTTCATCAATTTAAAGTGCTCCGCACGGATGATGTCCTTGTTGCCAGTAGCAGTTACCACTATATCGGCTTGAGGTACTGCTTTTGCCATAGGTTGAACGGCAAAACCGTCCATAGCAGCTTGTAAGGCGCAAATCGGGTCAATTTCGGTAACAATAACACGGGCACCGGCACCGCGCAACGAAGCGGCAGAACCTTTACCTACGTCGCCATAACCTGCAACAACAGCTACTTTACCAGCCATCATTACGTCGGTAGCGCGGCGAATAGAATCTACCAAAGACTCTTTGCAACCATATTTGTTATCGAATTTCGATTTAGTAACCGAATCGTTGATGTTGATAGCAGGCATTGGTAAGGTGCCTTTTTTCACGCGCTCGTATAAGCGGTGCACACCAGTAGTGGTTTCTTCGCTGATACCACGGATGCCTTTTACCAATTCAGGGTAACGGTCAAGTACCATGTTGGTCAAATCGCCACCATCGTCCAAAATCATGTTCAATGGCTGGTTGTCTTCGCCAAAAAACAAAGTTTGCTCAATGCACCAATCAAACTCTTCTTCGCGTAGGCCTTTCCAAGCATATACCGCAACACCGGCAGCAGCAATTGCAGCGGCAGCATGGTCTTGGGTTGAGAAAATATTGCAGCTACTCCAAGTTACTTCAGCACCAAGCTCTACCAATGTTTCAATCAACACGGCAGTTTGAATAGTCATGTGCAAGCAACCAGCAACACGCGCACCTTTCAAAGGTTTTTCTTTGCCATATTGTTCACGCAAAGCCATCAAACCTGGCATTTCAGCTTCAGCCAATTCAATTTCTTTACGACCCCATTCGGCCAAAGAAATGTCTTTTACTTTGTACTTAAGTTTAGTAGTTTCCAACACGGTATATTGTTTAGTTTCTAAAATCGTTTGCAAAGTTACCAAATAGGATACTGTAAAGCAACCATTTGGGGTTAAGTAATTGGTATTTAGTAATTAGCCAATTGTTATTGGTAGCCGTAAAAAGCGGAAGCCTTGGCTAGTGCTGACCAAGGCTTCCAACAAGTGGCAGTATTGTTTATCTTTAGTTTAGCACATCTAGCACTGCGCTGCCTTTAACATCAATTGTGGCGCCATTAGCTATGTTAATGGTTTTGCAAGTTGCATTGCCATTATAAAGCGGCGAAGAGGTAACTATTTGCGGATACCTTGGCCTTCCAGCAGGTATTATGGCATTGGTATTATCGCCTGGTACACAGTTACTCCAGTTGGCAGGATTATACCAATCTGTGCTTACGTTGCCGTTCCAGGTTGATGAAGCTAAATTGCTCTGCACCGATACCGTTACACAGTTTGAAGTAACATTGCTACAGGCATTGCCCGTTTGCGAAACCACTACCCTATAATACCTGGCTGCGGTAAGCGTACCGGTAGTGTAGCTGGTTGAGTTGGTGCCAACATTTGTAAAGCTGCCGCCGCAACCCGTGGTAGATTCTTGCCACTGGTAGCTAAAAGTGCCTACACCGCCTGTAGCCGCAACGGTAAGGGTATGGGTACCGTTGTAGCAAGCTGCCCCAGCTATTGGTTGGGTGCTAATAGTAGGGTCAGCCACTACGGTCCAGCTCACACTGTTTACGTTGGAGTTGCAACCTGATGCAGGGCAATTGCGTCGGCTTTCGATTATGAAAGTGCCTGCTGCCGTGGTTACAACCGAAGGTATGGTGGTACCCCAAGCGCTCCAATTAGCGCCGTTGTCAATGCTGTAACGTAATTCGTCTTGACAGCTACCAGCGCCGCCGGTGCCAAAGGCCGTAACACTTGCCGCTACCGTAGCACCAACGCAAACGGTTGCATCGGTTGGGTTTTTGGTTATAGTAGGGGCTATCGGGTCTGGTTTGATGTTCCAGATAAACACCGCCTCGGGCGATGTGCCGCACCCCAAACCAGCGCAGCTGGTGCGCACTTTAATGCGATTGTCGGTGCCAGTAGCAGTTATAGAGGGTAGGGTGCTGCTCCAAGCGGTGTAGCTACTACCACCATTGGTTGAGGAGGCATACTCTAGTGTGCAGGTGCCCGTGCCACCTTGGCCTAGGCTTACCCCGGTAAGGGTAAGGGTTGCACCAGTGCAAACCGTATCAATGTTTGGCGATGGGGTTGCCGAAGGCAAAGCAGGATCGGCGGCTACGGTCCAGCTGTAAGCGGTTTCATCGCTAATGTCGCAACCGGTACCGTTGCAGTTGGTGCGTATTTCAATGGTATTGGTGCCTTGTACGGCAGCAAAACTAGGCACTGTGCCACTCCAAGCGCCGAAACCAGAACCGTCGTTATACCTATATTCGAAATTGCAAGTGCCTGCTCCGCCTAACCCCGATGCAGGGCCGGTAAGCGTAAGGGTCTGACCTTCGCAAACAATAGCATCCGTTGGGCTCTTGGTTGCGGTTGGTGGAGTAGGGTCGGGTGCTACGGTTACGAAACCAAACACGGGAATAGACCAGCCACAACATTGGTCTTGCACCCTGAGCTTTACTTGATATGTAATGTTGGATGAGCCAGCATTAGGGAAAGCAAAGGTTGGGGTAGCGCTGCTCGAAGTAAGAATAGGTGTTGGGGTGCTCAATCCGGTTACAGATTGTGCTTGTATAGTCCATTCATAAGCCACCACGGTAGATGGGCTATTGGGCGTAACAGTTAAGCTTAAACTACCATCGGCACATATAGGCGAAGTGATGCCGTTTATTACCGGTGGGGTTCTATCGGTTGATATTAATAGCAAGCGGGCACGGGTATCCGTTGTGGTTGATATATCTTTCCAGCCAGTAGAGCCAGTAGAATAGTAAACAGAGATGTTTGTAGCCGTTACATTTTGGCTAGAAAGGGCAATGGTAATATCAAATACCTCATCACCGCCAGTGCCATAACTGCTCCAATTGCCTGTCGTTTTTTGTAGGTTGATGTAAGAGTTGGTACAACCTTTGGTATTATCATAGTTAACTACGAGCGCATTGGTTGGGTTGGGTACCGTTGTTGATGGATTGGTTTGTGCTGAGCCATTTAAAAAATAAGCCCCATTTAAAC
>CAIOSU010000268.1 GCA_903861055.1 uncultured bacterium | reverse complement strand
CGTTGAATTGATTAAATGCTTGCCTAACATCTTTCTTTTTCACATCAACCGAATCGGGTACATCAATACCATAGTAGAATCGTGCATCTCTTCGATACTCTAATTTAGTGTTGATGCGCAAACTATTGAGAAATATACTGCCAGTGGCGGCGGCACGGTTCTCGCTAAAATCTTGAAAGTCTATTTTTTGGCCATAAGCTGAGTGGTGTTTAAGGTATAGGCCATAGCTAAACTTTTCTTGGTCTTTTACCAATTTCCTACCGTTGTGCATGGCTTCAAATAGAGGGCTCAACTGGGTACCAAACCCTATTTTCACAAAACTGCTCGGAAAATCAATAGGTTTTTCTTTTGCTATACCCAGCGGCCTAATGGTTACGGGTTCGTAGGTTACTTCGGCCTGCCTATTGGGTATGTCGTATTTAGGAACAGTTGTTTCGCGCACGTAAACGGGTATTTCGGCGGGGTAGTTCACTTTTACGGCATCTTGCACCACAGGTGTTTGGTCAGAAAATACCGTAACGGTTTGCGCACCAATTGAATCTTTTGGTGCGGCACCTGTTTGTGCCACCGCTGTATTCAACATCAATCCGGCAACAGCAACTATTATGCTCTTATATAGGGTTCTCATAGTTTCGGTGCTTAAGGTTGATTCAAATCAATGGTTCCAGATGGATCGGGCACCAAGGTACCTCCATCATCTTCATCTTCAGGAGCCAACTTGTTGGTGTCAGCCTCAGCATCAATAATCATTTGCATTTTGGTGCGCGCTTCTTCCTTGTATTCGTCTTCGGGGGCGTAATTGTCTAGTATGCTTTGAAGGGTAGCCTTTGCTTGGAAGTTGTTACCTTTCTTAAAGTAATTGTCGGCAAGTAGCAAGTAGCTTTGTAAAACTGATTCCTCGTAGCTACCACGTTTGTTTATAACCTCGTAAGCCTTTTCAATTGATTTGTCGTAGCTGGAATTGAGGTATAAAATTTTTGCCAATAGGTATTTGGCATCGGTACCTTCCAAGTTATCGGTAGCTTCTATTTTCTTGAATTGGGTTTCGGCCTTAACAAAGTCTTTGTTGTTAAAGGCTACTTTGCCAATATAGTATTCTGCCTCAAATACCTCTTTTGGGCTCGCTTGGCCTGAGCTTATAAGCGCAGTGGCATATTTTTCTGTTTCGTTAAATTTTTTCAGGATAAAAGTACTGCGCATTAAGCCAAGGTTTGCAGCAAATATGCTTTCTTTCTCTTGGGTGTTATCTAGCAAAAGCCTGTACAGCTTGTAAGACTTTTCATAATCTTTCACTTTATAAAAGGCAATCCATGAGGCTTTTGCCAAAGCTGGCTCTAAGAAGTGATTGGGTGCCATGTCAATAACTGTCTCATAATCGGGCAACGCATCGCTATACTTGTTCAATTCTAAGTAGCTATCAGCACGATAGTAGTATGCGTTTAGCGCATATGCCCCTTTCGAGAACCCAATCAGATATTCGTTAAAGAGCTTAATGGCTTGTGCAAAGTTCTTTTTGGCGAATTGGTTTTCTGCAATGCGGTAATTCAGCTCGTCGGCCTCATCTATTTCCACATTGTACTTCTTCATTATATTCAGCACAATGCTCTTATCGCCAGTAGCAATGGCTACTTCTTGTATGCCCGCAAAAGCCTCTTTTGCTTTTGAGGTATTAGGTGCTAGCTGCAGTACTTTCTCGTAGTTATCAACTGCTTTTTTGAAATCCTTATCGTTAAAGAAAATAAGGCCAAGCTTTAGATAGCTTTCTACTTTGTATTGAGTGCTCGAATATTCTTTTTGCAATTTTTGGTAATAAACTACCGCGGTTGCGTTTTTGCCCTGTTCAAAACTGGTATTGGCTGCTTCAAACAGCGCGTCGTCGGCGTACAGCGAGTTTGGGAATTGCTTCTGTAGCTCCAGCATCGAACTAATTTTTCCATCTAACTTACCAAGCAGGCCTTCAATCATACCTTTTTGAAACATAGCATAATCTTTACCGTTGGCACTGCGGCTGTATATTTCATCGTAGCTGCTAAGTGCTTTGGTATATTCTTTCAGCAAGTAA
Organism: uncultured bacterium; assembly: GCA_903861055.1. Classification (GTDB taxonomy): domain Bacteria; phylum Bacteroidota; class Bacteroidia; order Chitinophagales; family CAIOSU01; genus CAIOSU01. The sequence continues at coordinate 1,028 of CAIOSU010000268.1, read as the reverse complement.
TAGCTGTCGCCGTTTCGTAAGATGGCATCGGGCAATACCCGTTTTTGGATTTCGCTGTTTTTGCTCTTACGCGCATCGCTTATCGCTTTCTCAAAGTAAAGGGTCGCATCTCTATAACGTTCTTGTTTCAAGAAAGAATAACCAAGCCCGTAGTTACCATTTATCTGATACCATTCGGCGTTTTCAATATCCGATACACTAGCAATTCCGTTGAAATTTGAATACTGCCATCCTGCTTTTTGGTATTCGCCTTGAGCAAAGAAAGCTTCCCCTTTCCAGTAGTAGGCCATGGCCTTGTACTTAGGTATAATTGGGTTTTTGAGCGATACATCGAGCATTTGAATGGCTTCGTTGTATTGCTGGTTGTTATATAATTGCACCCCACGATTAAATGCAACCACTTGGTAGGCCTTTTTTACCTGTGGCGATTGGTCGGTAATGCCCTCGATAATGGTTAATGCCTTTACATAATCGCTTGACGATACCAATAATTGCGAAAGCAGTGATTTGGCTTCATTGCCGTATTTCGATTTTGGATAATCTTTGATGAAACTTTCCAAGGCAACTACTGCCTCATTGTCCAATCCTGCTTCATAGCTAAGTTTTCCGTAATTGAATCTAGCGCTTTCGGTTATGGCAGGGTCAAAATTGAACGATGCAGCTTTTTGAAACGCGCTGCGGGCATTTAACTTATTGCCGCTCTTCAAGTAGCAATCGCCTAATAAGTATAGGGCATTTTGGCCCACGGTATCTTTTAGGTCGGCCAGCTGTGTGAAATTAGCTATCGCATTTTTGCAGTCTTCAATTTGATAGTAAGCATAACCCAATTGATACAATTCGCTTTTTTTAAGGCTACGGTTTTTTTCGGCATATATTCCGATGTATTTTACCGCGCTAGAATATTGCTCAAGCTCAAAGTAGCTCTGGCCCAAGGTTAGGTTCAGTTCGGCAAAATTTGATAGCTTGGTATCGCTGATTATTGGCTGCAAGTAGGAAATTACTTCCTTGTATTGGCCTTTTTTGAAGTG
>CAIOSU010000267.1 GCA_903861055.1 uncultured bacterium | reverse complement strand
GTTGATTTCGAGAACCTACCGTTCGGAAGGGTATTCTCGGATCATATGTTTATTGCTGATTACAAAGATGGTGTTTGGGGTGACTTACGTATTGTGCCTTTCGATAACATACCTACGCATCCCGCCACTTCGGCGTTGCACTATGGCCAGTCAATATTTGAGGGATTAAAAGCGTTTCGAAACAGCAATGGCGAAATCCAGATTTTCCGCCCTACTAAAAATTTGGAACGATTAAACCTTTCTGCTGCCCGAATGGCCATGCCCGCGCTGCCCCAAGACCTGTTTATGCAGGCACTGGATACGCTGGTATTGCTAGACCAAAAATGGGTACCTTCATCGGCAGGCAGCTCCTTATACATACGCCCATTTATGTTTGCTACCGATGAGTATGTGGGCATTAAGGCATCCGACAATTACCGGTTCATTATTTTTACTTGCCCCGTACAATCTTACTACAGCGCACCCGTAAAAGTACTCATCGCTGATAAGCATGTACGGGCATTTCCGGGTGGCACCGGAGAAGCAAAGGCTGCCGGAAACTATGCCGCAACCTTACAACCAGTGCAAGAAGCAAGAGCCAATGGTTTCGACCAAATATTGTGGACAGATGGCATTGAGTTTAAATACTTGCAGGAGATTGGCACCATGAATGTATTTCTCCAAATAGGAGGACAAATACTAACACCTGCCTTGAACGGTTGTATACTCAATGGCATTACCCGCAACAGTATACTGCAATTGCTAGCCGATAGGGGAATAGTTGCTATTGAGCGCAACATAACCGTTGACGAGCTTGTTGAAGCACACCAAAAAGGCACACTAGAAGATGCCTTTGGCGCCGGAACCGCAGCTACTATTAGCCATATTTCGCATATTGGCTATAAAGGCACTACCCTAACCCTGCCGGAGATTGAAGGACGAACCTTGAGCCAAGAACTGAAGCAGGAATTGGAAGACATTAAGCACGACCGTATACCCGACCGCCACGGCTGGGTGCATAAGGTTGGTGTGAATGTGGCTATATCTAATTGAAAATTTAAAATTCAAAATTTAAAATTGGATTTTAGGTTTACTCTATAATATTACCCCAAAAAATTACTGTCTCCGTTGATTATTTGGCTGCAGGCCATAGTTTAAGCCAAAATAGCTTTTTCAATTTTGAATTTTAAATTTTGAATTTTAGAATTAATCTACAATGCTCGACCTCTCCGAAGCCGTGATATCGCGCTTGGCCATCCACCGGGTGGGCAACAAAGCGCAAGATGAAGACCCGATAATTTCGGCTAAACTGGCTGATGTGACCCCAGAACTGGAAGGTGCTTTGCTTACCTTTTTTATGAAACCGTTTAAGGGCGATGCTTACTACAAGTTTACCCACCCTTCGGGCCTTGACCTTAACGAGGTATATACCTATGCCAAGAGCATGTTTATGGATGAGGGCACTACCCACCTGCAATCTATCAACATACTAAAACACCTGCACCACAACTCATCTCACCCGAACATTAAAAGCGGCGAGGTGTATGTGGCATACCTGCGCAATTGTATGTTGGATGATGAACCGCTGGACGCTGTGGGCATTTTCAAATCGGAGAACAAAGACACTTTCCTTGCTTTCCACAATGAACGTGACGGCCTAGAAGTAGACGCACTAATGGGCGTAAACATCAAAAAACTAGATAAGGGCTGTATCATTTTCAATACCGAAGATGAGACGGGCTACAGGGTGGTTACCCTCGATGCATC
>CAIOSU010000266.1 GCA_903861055.1 uncultured bacterium | reverse complement strand
TGGCAAACCTGGGCCAGCTGTATTGCAAGTTGACGATGAGGTAGTATTAGTTGTGCTTGACTCGTACCGCTGGGTGCGCGACCTGCCCGACCCAAAAGCCAAGAAAAAGAACCCCGATATGGCAGAGCCTACCTTTCAGCAGGAGTTGAAAGAGGTGCTAAAGGCACATGAGGGCAAGCGCATAATAATGGTTATGCACCACCCACTGTATACCAACGGCAGCCATGGGGGCTATTCGTCTTTTACCGACCATATGTTTCCGTTGCGGTTGATCAATAAAAAGATATGGTTTCCATTGCCGGTGTTGGGTTCTATTCTTCCGTTTGCAAGAAAGTTCGGTGGCGTTATAGAAGATACCCCCCACAAGCGCTACAAACAATACCGCAACGTGGTGCTCGATGCCAGCAAGGATAACAAAGACCTCGTTTTTGCAGCTGGCCACGAACATAGTCTGCAGCTTTTTCAGAAACATAGCAAGCACTTTGTAGTAAGCGGGGCAGGTAGCAAAAGCTCGTGGGTGCACAAAGGCAAAGGCGCGGCATTTAGTCACATAAGCAAAGGCTTCTCTAAGCTCGATATTTATGAAAATGGCGAAATGTGGATTACCTATCTAGAGCCCGTAGCCGACGGAGGCGAGGGCACGGTAGTGTTTAGGTGGAAACTGGCTGGCCCCGCCGCCACTAACCCATAATTGCATGGCCACGCCAAAGCGCCGCATAGCGTTTGCAATGCTATTACTGCTCTTGGCAGCGGTATTGGCCGAGGTTGCCATGCGCATCGTGTTTGCCGTTCAAGGATATACGGTTGGTAGTTTGGCTCCCAATTGGTTTCCGCAGGTATCCGAAAAACAGCCACCAACATTGGTAAATAGTTATTATACCGATGGCACAGCTTTGTTTCGAGCCGATAGAACGTTTTGGCACCACCAAGGGGCGGCGGTTAACTCATTAGGCTTTTTAGGACCTGAATGGACACTAGAGTTTAACACCCAAAAAAGGATATTCCTCCTTGGCGATTCGTTTGTTTGGGGGGCGGGTGCCGAGCCTCTGGATAATAGCTTTGCTTCTAAACTATCGGCTCACCCCACTTTCCAGATATATAACGCAGGCATACCCGGTGCCGACCCCGCCCAGTATGAGCTGGTTGCAGAGCGCTTTGTACCTTTGTTGCAACCCGATTATGTTATCGTGTTTGTGTATTTAGGCAATGATATTATGGTAGAAGACAGGGAGCCATTGCCAAACAAAGCATTGTATTATCCTACCAATTTGGGTTGGTTTCCGGGATATTATCGAGGCCAGTATTTTAGTGATTTGGAGGAATCGTACCGCTATTATTTAAACCAATATTCGCCAACCGGAACAGTGGCTAAAATAGCCTGTAAAACTGCCATTGGCACTGCGCTATACTCGTTACCCGTGCGAATGCAAGAAAGAGAAGATAGGGCTAAGCAGTTAAAGTCAGCCATTGCCAACAAGCACTTAAAAGCAATAGTTAACCTACAAACTATAACAAAGAGCCAATTTATTATCATTCCCATTCCATATAGCGGAACCGATTTTGAGGATGCCTATTTTGAAAACGCTCCAAAGTATTTGCTCAGCAAGTATGAGCATGTATTTTCCGGATTAACCAATTACATATCAATAGCCCCATTAAAACCAGAGCATTTTCATGCATTGCCCAATGGGCACCTCAACAACCAAGGGCACCAAGTAATGACTGATTTTTTAACTGAAATTGTTGCCGCTAAAAACGCATTACAACCATAACTATTTCAAACAATTATACAATATTGTTTATTTTGTGGTCACAATGATGATTCGATCCGTTTTTCGCGATATTGAGGAGGAGGAGGATATAAACATCTACCGCCTGCTGCTGCTTCTAGGTGGT
>CAIOSU010000265.1 GCA_903861055.1 uncultured bacterium | reverse complement strand
TAGAATTGGTAAAGTGCATATAAGTACATTCGTATTTTGAGAGACTTGGTCAATTTTAAATTTTGAATTTTCAATTTTAAATTTCAAACCCTATGTGGTTAGTCCTAATTTTCGGTCCATTGTTGTTTATGAGCGCGGTAAGCATGCTCATGGGCCAGTTTTTTGAGAAAGCAGGTATAGCGGTTTCAAAATCGCGCATACCAGTGTTGAACGTATATGCCTGGATACAGATAATGGACCGCAAGCCTTGGTGGTTGGTGTTTGTTTTAGTGCCTTATTTCAATATCATCTTAATTATTTGGATGGTAACGGAGCTATTGAAAATGTATGGCAAACGTGGCTTTTTACAGCAAGCGGCCGGTATATTCTTTTGGCCGTTGTATTTGCCGTTCCTTAATTTCAAAGAAACCCTGAAATACGAACCTAAAGTAATGGAAAAGCGCAGTACAGGCATGGAGTGGGCCGATGCGTTGTTGTTTGCGGTAGTTGCCGCCACCATCATCCGCACGTTTGTGTTCGAAGCTTATACCATCCCTACCTCATCCATGGAAAGCACCTTGATGGTAGGCGATTTCCTATTTGTGAGCAAGATACACTATGGCCCAAGGGTACCCAATACGCCACTTACCTTCCCGATGGTGCACCGCGATATGCCTTTTACGGGTGGTAAGTCTTATTTAGAAAAACCAAGCTTGCCTTATTACCGTTTGCCGGGCTTTCAGAGTGTAGAGCGCAACGATATGGTGGTGTTTAACTGGCCTGTTGAGAACTATTATACACAAGCTGATTTTCCGGTAGATAAAAAGCAGAACTACATTAAGCGCTGTGTGGCTATTGCTGGCGATACCTTGCAGATAAACGAGGGTGTTTTGAGCATTAATGGCGAAAAGGCATTTGTGCCCAAAAACCTTCAAGGAAAGTTTTTTGTAACCTATACCAATCCAGAGTTAAGTGTGGGTCGTTTGATACACGGCAGCGCCAATGGCGATGAGTGCAATTTGAACATTACCCAACTGTACAAAAACTATCCATTTTTAAAAGAATTGGCCGACTTGGACGTGAACCTTTGCGATATCTACCCTGAAGCACACGGTATTGATAGTTACCGTTTGCCGATAAACAACAATGAACTGATTGCCAAAATACAAGCCATTTCGTTTATCGATACCATTTACCGGGTGGTGGGTATGCCTGGCCAAACCGATGGCCAGTTGTATCCAGAGTTTGCGCAAGCAAAAGGTTGGAACCTTGATAACTATGGCCCTATACAAATACCCTATGCCGGTATGACCATTCAGTTAGACCAAGAGAATTGGGCAACCTATGGCATGGCCATTAACGATTATGAGAAAGCCGACATAGTGCGCAGCAATGGTGCTTTTACTATGGGCGGAAAGGCGGTTACGGAGTATACCTTTAAAATGAACTACTATTTTATGATGGGCGATAACCGCATCAACTCCCTCGATTCGCGGTTTTGGGGCTTTGTACCCGAAGACCATATAGTAGGCAAGGCTTGGTTTATTTGGCTATCATTGGATAAATATAAAACCTGGATGGAAGGCAAAATACGCTGGAGCCGCACTTTTACCGTGGTTAGCAATATGGAGTAAACCCATATGGTTAAACATAATGGTAAGGTATTGCGTTATCTTACTATTAGGTTAAAATGCGCGCTGCATTATGTGGTTAGCACTATTGGCCTTAACTTTAAGGTACACCGCTAATATCCGCTAATGCTAGTTATCCTCATTTTCTTTGTTGCCCATTGGTATTTATCGCTTTTTGCTCAGACTTTTTTCCACCATCGGTATGCTGCCCATCAAATGTTCAGCATGAACAAATTTTGGGAAAGGACCTTTTTTCTATATTCTTATGTAGTTCAAGGTTCCTCATATCTTAGTCCTTATGTGTATGGCGCTATGCATCGCATGCACCATGCTTATGCCGATACTGCGCAAGATCCGCACTCGCCTAAGTACGATGCCAACATGTTCAGTATGATGATGCGCACCCGTAAGGTGTACCGTGATATTGAAAGGAAAATTACTCCCAATGAAGGTTCGTTTTATAAAAACCTGCCTGAGTGGAAATGGTTTGACACGTTTGCCTCTAGCAAGCTCAACCGCTTACTATGGATTATTTTTTACGTGGCATTCTATCTGTATTTTACCCCTTCGTTATGGTTCTTATTGCTAGTGCCCATTCACATCCTTATGGGTCCGGTACATGGCGTGGTAATCAATTGGTTTGCCCATAAATACGGCTACACAAACTTTGAGGTGAAGGATACCTCTAAAAACCTGATGCCAGTAGATGTATTTATGTTGGGTGAGGGTTTCCATAACAACCACCACAAGTATGGTGCACGGGCCAATTTTGGGGTTAAGTGGTTCGAAATCGACCCAGTGTATCCTTTCATTTGGGTGTTCGACAAGCTCCACATTGTGAAGCTTGCCAAACAGTAGTAATCACTCCCAAATTGTTTTGCCTAATTAGGCAATGCTTTTCAATTTATCCCTAATCTCCTTTTCCGATTTTGGGATAAATAACTCCTTGGTTTTAATGGTGTTAATGCCATCTATTTTAACCTTCTTTAAATCAGTTGGCCCTAGCAGAAACACCTTACCCTCAGTAGTAATGCCTATGCCAGTATAGGCCTTTTCGGGATTGTACAGAAACCTTACCGTTTCGCTATCTGGCATTTTAAAGAACTCAAAACTGGCCTGCACCCCTTTTTCGAAAAGGATAACACGATGCATTGCCAACACCTCACCTTTGCTATCTACAAACTCACTTTCGGCCCTAACATACTCTGGTTGGTAGTATATATGGTCGATGTTCCAAATACCCATTTTGTCCACCGCCACAAAACGGTACACAGTATTTTGCGTGGTGGCTAGGTTGTATTGGTTTTCAAATTGCGCTTCGGTATTGTCCAATACCTGTTTGGTGTTGTTGCCCTGTTTGGCAATCAGTTCATTTTTGTATGCATCGTATTCGGCTTGCAACTCTTTGCGTCGCTGCACAAGGAAAGCCATGCGCTCTTGGTTGGTGACCATCTTGGCATCGTAGTATTTTATAGCAGTAGCGTAGTGTTTGCCTTGGTATACGGGCTTGCATGCAAAGTTATATTCGGCATCGCCTTTTACTAGCAATAGGTTATACTCAATGCCTTTTATGCGAGTTACTTTCTTGTTGTCCCATCGGGTGCTTTTAAAGGTCGGCTCAAAACCAGCAGTGTATGGTGCTACCTCCCACGAAACGGTTTCATTCAATGGTAACTCCGGGTAATCATTCAATTTCATTTCAGTGGTAAAGTGATGCGCTTCGGTAGAGGCTCTAAGCGGTTTTATCAGCTCAAAGTTTTGGTAATAGGCAATGCTATCCCCAATCATTTGGATGGTGTTGAACAGCTGCTGCAGTTTGGCATCGGTTACCTCTACTTTAACGGGTTTGGTAGTGGCAGTTTTGGTTGGTGTAGGTTCGGGGGCTGCATCTGCTACCACAGGTGCAATTGAATCTTTGCCGCGCAAAGCCCAGTTTTTATTTGCGGTATCTAGTTCATACACGTTAAAGTCATCGTCGGGGTTGGTAGTAGGCATACCCACCGATACTATGGCGCCATTGGCCAACGAAAGTGTTTGGCTTACATCAGTGGCCTCGCCAACTGGTTTGCCTTCAACCACCATGTCAAACATCCCTGCCGACTCGAAAGTATACGATACTCCAGCCGAATCATAGGTCATTGGTATACCG
>CAIOSU010000264.1 GCA_903861055.1 uncultured bacterium | reverse complement strand
AGGGGTGAGTACTTCTTTTACTGGGCCGGATGCTACCAAGCGGGTATTTAGCAATACTATCCAATCGAAATACTCAGCAGCCGATTGCAAATCGTGGTGCACCACAAGTATGGTTTTGCCTTGCGATTTTAGTTCTTTCAGCAGCTCAATTATGGCACCCTCGGTTGCAGCATCTACGCCAGCAAAAGGTTCGTCCATAAAGTATAGGTCGGCTTGTTGCGCAAGGGCACGGGCCAAAAATACCCGTTGCTGTTGTCCACCTGAAAGTTGACCGATTTGCCTATTGGCAAACTCCAGCATGTGCACCTGTTCTAATGCCTGGCGAGCAATAGAGCGGTCTTCGGCAGTGATGCGATTAAATAGGCCGAGCTGTCCATAGCGACCCATCAGGGCAATATCCATCACGCTTGCTGGAAAATCCCAATCCACGCTTTCGCGCTGCGGTACATAACTCACGCGCTTGCGCACATCGTTCAGCTTTTGGCCAAACAACTCCGTATAGCCGCTGCTCAATGGCAACAAACCCATCACGGCCTTTATTAACGTCGATTTTCCCGCACCGTTTGGGCCTATTATGCCCACTAAAACTCCTGAGGGTATCGTGAAATCCACGTTCCAGAGCACGGGCTTTTTGTCGTAGCTCACGGTCAGGTCATGCACCTCAATTATAGGGTTATCTACATGCTGAATCATTTCAGGGCCTCCACTATGGTTGTTACGTTATACTTTACCATGCCCACATAGGTACCTTCTGGTTTATCGGCCGCACCCATGGCATCGCTAAACAGCGTACCGCCAATTTTTACGGTGTGCCCTTGGTCAGCGGCCCCTTGCACCACGGCTTTAAGAGCCTTATCGCTTACCGAGCTTTCTACAAACACGGCATTTATCTTACGGCTCACTAGCATATCCACTACATCGGTTACGTCTTTTAAGCCATACTCGCTCACGGTTGATATACCTTGCAGGCCACGCACTTCCATACCATAAGCTTTGCCGAAATACTCAAAAGCATCGTGCGCCGTTACCAATATACGTTGGTTGGGGGGTATGTTGTTCAGTTGCTCCTTCACCCAAGTATCCAGTTCTAATAGTTCTTTTTGATACTTGATGGAGTTTTCGGCATATGCTTGACCATGTGCATCATCATACGCTACTAGTTCATCTGTTATCAAAGGCAAAATTTCGGCCCATAATGATACATCAAACCAAATATGTGGGTCGTGTGCAGCTCCATGGTTTATAAGCCTTTCGGGCGGAAGTTTATCGCCCAATGCTATTACTGGTTTCTTTTGCCCAAGCTTGGCCATTACCTCGGTCATCTTGCCTTCAAGGTGCAGGCCATTGTAAAATATCAGGTCAGCTTTGTTCAGTTTGCTTAGGTCGCTTCCGGTGGCTTTGTAAAGGTGCGGGTCAACGCCTGGGCCCATCAAGGCTTCTACGGTGGCATATTCGCCCGCCGCGTGTTGCACGGCATCGGCTAGCATACCCGTGGTGGTTACTATATATATTTTACCGCCGGTGGTAGTGGTTTTCTTAGCCTCGTTGGTGCACCCCATCCAAAGCAGGATACATAAGGTTAATAGTATCAGCGCAGGAGTTCTCATAGTCTAGTTAACACAAAATTAAGAACAAAGTTTCAAACTATCAAAACTAAAATTTAGACTAGGCTAAAATATTGATAAGGTGCGATTTTAGATTTACGATTGCGCTTAAAGGAAAAATCAATTTTGTGTTGTAATCATTTATCAATTGCTCAACCCAATATGCTAATTACAAAACTCCATTCGTAAGTCGTAAATCTAAAATCGAAAATAAATCGCGAATTTGAGTTGCGGTATACCGTGCGTCTAGTGTCAATAGCAGGTACTATTTACCCACAACCAATTCGCCACGCTTGCTTATCAGCCACAGCCCAGCAAAGGTTAGCCCACCGTTGAGTAAGAGTATCTCGATGCCGAATTTGTAGCCGCCAAACCAATCGGTGGAGTTGGCATTGAGGATAACGCATAAAACGGGTGCCGCTATACAAACCAGCGGGGCTAGGTTATCTTGTATACTGCGCTTGGTAAGGATACCGAAGGTAAAAAGCCCCAGTAATGGACCATAAGTAAAGCCCGCAATTTTGAATACGGCCGATACCACATCAGCAGAGAGAACATATTTAAAGGCAACCACTACCAAGAACATCACCATAGTAACGCCAATGTGCACCCGCTCACGGGTTTGCTGCAGTTGAGTCTCGGTTTTAAGCTGCTCTTTTTCGAAACCCAATAAATCTACACAAACCGAAGTGGTAAGCGCCGTAAGGGCACTATCGACACTAGAGTATGCTGCGGCAATGAGCCCAATAATAAACACAATGCCTGCAAAAGGTGTAAAATACTTAAAAGCTAAAGTAGGGAACAGGTAATCGGTTTTTTCGGGTATAGCGATACCTTTGCTAGCGGCATAAAGGTAAAGCATAGCCCCAACCGATACGAACAGGAGGTTGGCAAACAAAAACACAAAGCTAGAACTGAACATATTGAGCTGTGCCTCGCCAATGTTTTTGCAGCTATTGTTCTTTTGCATCATATCTTGGTCAAGCCCAGTCATTGCAATCGCAATGAGCGCCCCGCCTATAAACTGCTTCCAGAAATAGGAATCAGCTTTAGGATCCCAAAAAAACATTTGGGAGTACTGGCTATCCACCACCATGTTAACGAGCCCTCCAACAGAAAGTCCCATGTCACTGCTGATGTAATAGATAGTAATCACTACTGATAGCAGCATAAAAACGGTCTGAAGTATATCGGTCCATACTACGGTGTGTATACCGCCCTTGCGGGTATATATCCAGATAAGGAGCAAGGTGAATGCAACGGTAAACACAAAGGGGAGACCCCAATGATCGAACACGAACATTTGCAGCACAATGGCCACCAAATAGAGCCTAAACGCCGAGCCTATAGTGCGAGAAATAAGAAAAAATGTGGCCCCAGTTTTGTGCGAAAAAGTACCGAACCGTTGCTCTAGGTAGGTGTAAATAGAAGTAAGGTTGAGGCGGTAATAAAGTGGCATAAGTACTAGGGCAATAACCACATAACCCAGCACATAGCCCATGGCCATCTGCATATAACTAAACGCGAAGTTAGGGCTGGCTGCATTGCCCACCGCTCCGGGTATAGATATAAACGTAACCCCGCTCACGCTGGCGCCTATCATGCCAAAAGCCACAAGGTACCACGGCGAGCTTTTGCTACCGATAAAAAAACTTTGGTTGCTGCTTTTACGACCAGTGTACCAAGCCACGGCCAGCAACAAGGCAAAGTAACCCAGTACAAAAGCGAGTATCAGCTTTGGAGATAAAATCTGTTCTTGGTCCAAAATATAGGGTTTGATTACAAATAAACGGAAAAAGCATAGTTGGTAGGGTTAGAGTTATAAACAGCCAGAGGAAGCAATTGTACACTCAGCATTAAAAGTAACTGCACGATTTCTTTCTCCCTTTTGAAACCAATCTGCGGTAATAGTGTTTGATAGTAGCAAGTATCAAGTAGTGAGTAGCAAGACTGCTTCGAATAGTCCTATTTTTAACTATATAGCTCACGTCAATTACTTGATACTTGATACTAACTACTTGATACTTTAAAACATGCTCGGCTACCGATTCTCTAAATTCGACCCATCTGACAAGGACCAAACGCCTTTCGATAAGCTATTCAAGATTTTCAAAGAGCTGCTTACCCATACCAGCGGCGATGTGAAAGAGTCTATTAGCTGGCTAAACGAATTGGACAACGAGTACAAGCTGACCGACAACAAGTACGGCATCGGCGACTTTATTGAAGACCTCAAAAAGAAAGGCTACCTTAAAGACGACGAAGTAACAGGCGATATGGTCATAACCGCCAAAACCGAGCAGGCCATCCGCCAGAATGCGTTGGAGGAGATATTCGGGAAACTGAAGAAGGGTAAACGGGGTAGCCACAAAACTCCATTTTCGGGCCTAGGCGACGAGCGCAGTAGCGACAGTCGCCCGTTTGAGTTTGGCGATGCGCTGGAGAACATAAGCCTTACCGAGAGCATGCGCAATGCGCAAATAAACCACGGCATGGATTCGTTTAAGCTAACGCAGGACGACTTGGAGGTGCTCGAAACGGAATTCAATACCAATACCAGCACTGTGCTGATGATTGATATTTCGCATAGCATGATATTGTACGGCGAAGACCGCATTACGCCCGCCAAAAAGGTGGCTATGGCTCTTGCTGAGTTAATTACCACCCGCTACCCGAAAGACACGTTGGACATTATCGTGTTTGGCAACGATGCCTGGCAGATTGAGATAAAAGACCTACCGTACCTGCAAGTGGGCCCTTTCCATACCAACACTATTGCCGGTCTTGAACTGGCCATGGACCTGCTACGCCGCCGCAAAAACGCCAATAAGCAAATAATGATGGTAACTGATGGCAAGCCAACTTGCATGATGGAAAACGGAGAATACTACAAAAATAGCTTCGGCCTCGACCGTAAAATCATCAATAAAACCCTCACGCTGGCCAAAGCCGCCCGCCGCCTGCGCATACCCATCACTACCTTCATGATTGCCACCGACCCGCACCTGCAACGCTTTGTAGAGGAGTTTACGGAAGTAAACCACGGCAAAGCCTTCTACACCGGCCTCAAAGGCCTCGGCGAGCTGCTGTTTGAGGATTTTGAAAAGGGTAGGAAGAAGCGGATGTAGCTAATTTAAAAATTAGCCAATTTGAAAATTTGAAAATGACCCATAATATTTGAATTCTAAAATTTAGGAATTCTGTGAATTCTGATTCAGACAAAACAACATGAAACAACCAAAATCCAAAACCATCGGCGAACTAAAGGCCAGTGGATATAACCCGAAAACGATTAAGCAAGAAATACGCGACAACCTAGTGGCGCGCATGAAGGCCAAACAGCCCATGTTTGAGGGCATTTTGGGCTACGACCAAACCGTGATACCCGATGTGCAACGCTCTATACTCTCCAGGCACAACATGATTTTGCTGGGCCTGCGCGGTCAAGCCAAGACCCGCATTGCCCGCCTGATGGTGGACTTGCTGGATGAGTGGGTGCCGGTGCTTGAAGGCAGCGAACTGAACGAGGACCCGCTTTTACCCATTACCAAGCAAAGCGTGGAAAAGATAGCCGAACTGGGCGACAAAACCCCGATAACTTGGCTGCACCGCAGTGATAGGTATGCCGAGAAGCTGGCTACCCCCGACGTTTCGGTGGCCGATTTGATTGGCGATGTTGACCCCATTAAAGCCGCCAACATGCGCCTCAGCTATGCCGACGAGCGAGTAATCCATTTTGGGTTGGTGCCGCGCAGCAACAGGTGCATTTTCGTTATAAATGAGTTGCCCGATTTGCAGGCGCGCATACAGGTGTCGCTGTTCAATATTTTGCAAGAGGGCGATGTACAGATACGTGGCTTTAAGCTGCGCCTGCCGCTGGATATTCAGTTTGTATTTACGGCCAACCCCGAGGATTATACCAACCGTGGCAGCATTGTTACGCCACTAAAAGACCGAATCGAGAGCCAGATTTTGACGCACTACCCTAAGGATATTGCCATCTCTAAATCTATTACCCTGCAAGAAGCGGAGCTTACCGCCGAGCAAAAAGCCACGGTAGGCTATAGCGATTTGGCCCTGACCCTGAACGAGCAGATTGCCGTGGAGGCGCGCAGCAGCGAGTTTGTGGATGCCAAGAGCGGTGTAAGTGCGCGCTTAACCATCTCGGCTTTCGAGAACCTGTTTAGTGCCGCCGAACGCCGAAGTATCATCAATGGCGAGGATAAAACCTACGTTCGCATGGGCGATTTTTGGGGCATTATACCCGCCATTACAGGCAAAATAGAGTTGGTGTACGAAGGCGAGCAAGAAGGCCCATACATTGTGGCCCAAAATCTTTTGAGCAAATCCATCCGTACGCTATTTGCAGAGTATTTCCCGAACCCGGAGAAGCTGCGCAAAAAGAAGGATGCCAATCCGTACCAAGAAATTGTGGACTGGTTTAACCTAAACACGCTGGATATACTGAACGAAGTAAAAGACAAAGACTACGCCCACCGCCTATTGGCTGTAGATGGCTTGGACGATCTGGTGAAAAAATACCACCCCGAAGTAAAAGGTCCTGAAAAACTCTTTTATATGGAGTTTGTGCTGCACGGCCTTGCTGAGTTCAGTCAACTGAACAAACACCAACTGGAAACTGGCGTGCGCTTTAAGGATTTGCTAGGCGCGATGTTTGATATGAGCGGTGGTGAAAATTAGTCAATTTGAAAATGTGCTAATTTGAAAATGGTACAGACTATGTAAGTCTCTTACACTATATCTTGGGTTTTTGACAAGTGAGTATGGAATTGAAGGGGCTAACGCTTATAGCTTCTCACTGCCATAAGTTGTTTGGGCTAAGGCTCTTTCAAACGCTTCTGCGTTTTTTAAACTGATTACAATTTTCTGGTCGCTTTTTTTCAAAACCAAAGTAGCTCCTTTGTTGCCTTGCATAATGTAGGCGGTGGTGTTTTGAAATGGAACAATGCGGTATCCCCAGCCGCCGTAATCCATCAATGGGTTTATTTCGTGTACCGAAATAGAGGCGATTTCAGAAAAGGAAAACACCTTGTTCCCAAAAAAAGGAAACATGCTGAGGGTAATATTTTCAGCAACTATTTTGATAGAAAGTT
>CAIOSU010000263.1 GCA_903861055.1 uncultured bacterium | reverse complement strand
CTTACCAGCGATAACCCGCGCAACGAAGACCCAGCCGAGATATTGAGAGAAATGCAAGCAGGTGTGACACCTGTATTTGCTAACCGCGTGCTTACCATACAAGACCGTAAAGAAGCAATCCGCACCGCATGTGCGTTGGCGCAACCAACCGATATAGTGCTGGTGGCTGGCAAAGGCCATGAGAAATACCAAGACGTAGCAGGGGTAAAACACCCTTTTGATGATAAGAGGATTTTGGCTGAAACCCTTAAAGAACTAGACAAGTAATGTTGTACTATCTGTTCACATATCTCGATAAAGTGTTCGACCTACCAGGTGCGGGACTGTTTCAGTTCATCACCTTTCGGGCGGCTGCGGCTATTCTGGTATCGCTGTTAATTTCGTTGGTATTTGGTGGCCGTTTGGTAAACTATCTACGTCGCCGCCAAGTAGGCGAAACCGTTCGCGATTTGGGCTTAGATGGTCAATTGCAAAAGCAAGGCACGCCAACCATGGGTGGCTTAATTATTCTAGCAGCCATTTTCATCCCAACCGTATTGTTCGCCAAGTTAGAGAATATATACATCCTATTGATGCTATTGGTAACCGTTTGGATGGGCGCCATTGGCTTTATTGATGATTACATCAAGGTATTCAAAAAGGACAAGCGTGGCCTAGCGGGGAAATTCAAAGTGATTGGCCAAGTAAGTTTGGGTTTGATTGTAGGTTCAGTGCTGTATTTCCACCCGAGTGTTACCGTTCGTGAGCCGGTGGCAGCTAACAACGGGCAAGTGCAAGCTGTCGTTAGTGCACAAGGTTTCCAAGCCGATACTACTACCGTTTATCACGATGTAAAGAAGATTACCACCACTATTCCTTTCGTAAAAGGCAATGAGTTTGATTATACCAGACTAATAAGCTGGATAGGCCCGGAAGCCTCTACATACGGCTGGTTGATTTTTATTCCGGTGGTTATTTTCATTATAACCGCAGTAAGCAACGGTGCCAACATTACCGATGGCATTGATGGCTTGGCTACGGGCACTTCGGCTATTGCGGCCTTTACTTTGCTCGTGTTTGCCTACATATCGGGCAATATCGTATTCTCCAATTACCTAAGCATTATGTACTTGCCGCAAACTGGCGAGCTAGTAATTTTCATTGCTGCCTTTATTGGCGCTTGTGTAGGTTTTCTTTGGTACAACTCATTTCCAGCCCAAGTATTTATGGGCGATACAGGTAGTTTGGCTTTGGGTGGCATCATCGCTGTGCTGGCTATCATCGTTCGTAAAGAGCTGCTTATACCAATCCTGTGCGGGGTGTTTGTTGTCGAAAATTTATCGGTAATGCTACAGGTAGGCTATTTCAAATACACTAAGAACAAATACGGTGAGGGTCGTCGCATATTAAAAATGGCCCCGCTTCATCACCATTTTCAAAAATTGGGCATGCACGAGTCTAAAATCGTTACCCGCTTCTGGATAGTAGGTATCATGCTGGCCGTGCTCACTATTGTAACTTTAAAAATCCGTTAATCCGTGGGTAAAAAACTAGTCATATTGGGTGGTGCGGAAAGTGGGGTAGGAGCGGCAGTGCTCGGTCTTAAAAAGGGCTATGAGGTATTTGTGTCTGATAATGGCACTATCAAAGACCGTTATAAACCACTATACCAGCGCTTCAACATCGAGTTCGAAGAAGGCGGCCATACCGAGGCAAGGCTTTTCGAAGCTGATTTGATTGTGAAAAGCCCAGGCATTCCCGAAAAGGCAGGCATCATCAAGAAGCTTCGCGATAAGGGCAAAACCATTATTTCTGAAATTGAATTTGCCAGCCGCTATACCAATGCCAAAATCATTGCCATCACCGGTAGCAATGGCAAGTCAACTTGCACCAGCCTTACTTACCACATCCTTAAAAGGGCAGGTTTCAAAGTAGGTTTAGCGGGTAACATCGGTCAGAGCTTTGCATTGCAAGTAGCCTTAGAAAAATTTGACTATTACGTGGTGGAAGTGAGCAGCTTTCAGTTGGACGACGTCGGTCCTAGTTTCAAGCCAAATGTTGCAGTGCTACTCAACATTACCCCAGACCACTTGGATAGGTACGACTATAAGTTCGAGAACTATGTAGCCAGCAAATTCAAGATTATTCAAAATCAAGACAAGAACGATCACTTCATCTATTGCGCCGATGACCAGGTGGTATCTGAAGTATTGCGCACCAATGAAATAGCGGCCCAGACTTACGCCTTTGGCCTGGAACACCAACCAGAGTATGTGGCCTACACCGAAGAAGACCAACTTATCATTAACTATAAAACCGAATTTAAGATGTCAATTAACGAACTAGCCCTAGTAGGAAAGCACAACGTTTACAATTCAATGGCCGCAGGGATTGCAGCTCGTATCTACGACATCCGTAAAGAGGTTATCCGCGAGAGCTTGTCTGATTTTCAGAGTCTTGACCACCGTTTGGAGTTTGTAGCCAAAGTAGGTGGTGTTGAGTATATCAACGACTCAAAAGCAACTAATGTGAACAGCACTTGGTATGCCTTGGAAAGTATGACCAAACCAGTTATCTGGATAGTGGGTGGTGTTGACAAAGGCAACGACTACGAGATTTTGAAAGCCATTGTACAGAAGAAAGTAAAAGCCATTGTTTGCTTGGGCGAAAACAACCTACGCATACACGAATCTTTCTCTCGCTACGTAGATATTTTGGTGAACACCATGAGTGCCGAAGATGCCGTACAAGCAGCACACAACCTAGCCGACAAAGGCGATGTGGTTTTGCTATCTCCTGCCTGTGCCAGTTTCGATTTGTTCGAAAACTATGAAGACCGTGGTAACCAGTTTAAAGCTAGTGTGCGAGCACTTTGATGGATTTACGAAGTACGAGGTACGATTTACGAATGAATGAGTTGGAATTGAGTTAACAAAATGAAAAGGTCCATCGACAGTGGACCGTGGACCATCGACCAATATGGAACAACTGCTTAAAAAACTGGAGGGGGATAAATGGATTTGGGCCATAGTGGCTGCCCTATCCCTTTTGAGTTTGTTGGCAGTATACAGCAGCACAGGTACATTGGCTTATAAGTACCAAAGCGGCAACGCCGAGTATTATCTGCTTAAGCACACTATGTTGTTGATGTTTGGTTTGTTTTTGATGTACGTGGCACACCTTATGCCTTACCGCTGGTATGCTCGTATTGCACAAATAGCCTTGTATGCATCCATACCTTTGTTGGCGTATACGCTCATTTTCGGTTCAGATATAAACGATGCTAAGCGTTGGATTACCTTGCCGCTTATCAATCTTAGTTTCCAAACCAGCGATTTGGCTAAGCTGGCGTTATTGATGTTTTTGGCACGTACGCTTACCGTTAAGCAGCAAAACATAAAAGACTTTGGTTCGGCATTTGTGCCTGTTATATTGCCAGTTTTTGTGGTGTGTGCGCTTATTATGCCTGCCAACCTATCTACGGCAGCGGTGCTATTTACCACCTGCATTATTGTAATGTTCATTGGTAGGGTTAGCTGGAAACATATCATGGGGCTAATTGTATTGAGCGTAGTTTCGGGTGCATTGTTTGTGGCGTTATTGTTTGCATTGCCAAAAGAGATGCTAAATGAAACGGGCCGCATGGGTACTTGGCGAACTAGGATTGAATCGTTTACCGATAGTAGTAAAGAACTATCGTATCAAGCCCAGCAATCTAAAATCGCGATTTCAAAAGGTGGATTTATCGGTCAAGGGCCAGGCAAGAGTATGCAACGCAACTTTTTGCCACACCCGTATTCCGATTTTATATACGCCATTATTATCGAAGAGTATGGCCTTATAGGTGGCGCATTTGTGCTGTTCCTGTATTTGGCTTTTTTATATCGTTGTATCAAAATAGTAGCCAAAAGCCCGAAAGCTTTTGGTGCATTTTTGGCCGTGGGTTTGGGGTTGAGCTTGGTGTTCCAGGCCATCATCCACATGGCCGTATCTGTAAACCTGCTGCCTGTAACGGGATTGACCCTCCCCTTTGTGAGTATGGGCGGCACAAGCATGTTTTTTACCAGCATTGCCGTGGGCATTATTTTGAGTGTAAGCCGCAGTGTTGACCAGGAAACCGCGGCAGATATTAACCCTGAAGAAGCAGAAGACAAACCAATCAAAACCGCAGGTAAACTTGCAACAGCATAACCCATATCGTATACTTATAAGCGGCGGCGGCACTGGCGGGCACATTTTCCCGGCCATAGCCATAGCCAATGCTTTGAAAGCTCGCGACCCTCGAACAGAATT
>CAIOSU010000262.1 GCA_903861055.1 uncultured bacterium | reverse complement strand
TGCACCAATTATACGAAAACAAAAGCGGCGGTTCCATTAGGAACCGCCGCTTTTTTATGCACTAAACTGTTATCGACGATTACTAAACAATCAGTTTTCTTAAGGTATTGGCGTTGTAATGCTGAATGTGCACAAAATGCACACCAGCCTAAGCATTGCCCAAATCAAGATTGATGGTGTTGCCATCATTGCTTTGGGTGGCAACTACCAAACGACCGGCAAGGTCCATAACTTTTACTTGGGTTGGGCAGGCTTAGGATACAGCAACAATTTAAAGGCTTTCAGCCTTCACCGATTGGACAACAAACAAAAGCGGCGGCTCCAACAGGAACCGCCGCTTTTTTATGCACTAAACTGTTATCGAGGATTACTCAACAATTAGTTTTTTAATGGTATTGGCATTGTCTTGCTGTATGTGCACAAAATATACACCAGCCGAAGCATTGCCCAAATCAAGATTGATGGTTTTGCCATCGTTGCTTTGGGTAGCAACTACCAAACGACCAGCAAGGTCCATTACTTTTACTTGGGTTGGACCGGCTTGGTCTACTTCAACAACAAACTGCCCAGTGGTTGGGTTAGGGTACAACCTAGCAGCCAAAGTATTGATGGCAGTAATACCTACCACATTATCAACCTCAAATGTGGCCGACTTGCTACAGCCATTGGCATCAGTAACCGTTACAGTATAGGTTCCTTCGTTTAGGTCGGTAATGCTAGTGGTACTTTCGCCATTGCTCCAAGTGTAAGTGTATGGGGCTGTACCTCCAGAAACGCTATCTAAACTCACTGAGCCAGTCCTATCGCCATCAGTTTCGTTTACCACTAAATCAGTAAACGATACCTCATTTACAGAAACAGTTACCTCCTCGCGGCAAGCACCTTCTATACCTTTTAATCCGCCAATGGCGTCAACATATCCAGCATTCTCGTCGCCAGTAAAGAAAGTAACGTCGTATTCCCAGTCTAAATATACCCTGTTCAACCAAGGAGAATATGCAAGGCAACCATCGGTAAGCTCTTCACCAAAAGCATAAACGGTTTCGGTAATACCAGTTTGCACACCAATACGGTATACTTCATCGGCATTGCGATTGAAGCTATACAAAGAAACCTGCCCATTATCAGAGCGAGAAGCAAAGCCCCAGTTGGCCCAGTTTTCAGCCTCAGAACGATCAAAGAAATCTAAACGCCCAAGGTTGGTCACTTGGCCCGAAGGTAGTTCAATGATATACACACTGCTATCAACAGAGCCAGAGTATAGCGCTACGAAGCCTTCGCCAGCGTAAATACCGCCTTGGTCATCATCGGCATAGCCGCCACCAACTTTTACTGGGGTGCTGAGGGTAATAAATGAAACCGTATCGAGCATATCATTCAGCAAAGCTAGCTCGTCAACCCAAAAACTATCAATATCGGTACCTTCCGGTGCTAGGTTGTCAGTTGCATTCCAAAGCGAATACAATTGGCCAGTAGCAAGGTCGCTAAACAAGCCATCTTGCTGAGGCAAAACAATAAAGTTTGCCATGTTCAACGAGTAACGCACCAAACTATCATCGCCATTCAGGTATACATAGTTGTTCGTAACGGTAATACCCGCTCGGTTGTCGCCTCCTGGGGTGGAATAATCAGCAAAGGCACTGATACTAAAATCCAAGCTATCAATTTGCAATACGCTATCAATGGTTGCAATATAGAAAGTGGTATCTTGGGTAAGCGCACCCGTGCTAAAGCTATCGGTTACGGCAATGATATTGCCGCCCGATGAGGCATCGTACCAAACTACATCAACAGGTGCATTGAGCACTGCGCTATCTCCGCTACAAACTGATGCAGTGATGTTGAAATTTGCAGGCGACTCTACAGCAACCTTAAAAGAGTTTTGTATGGTTACACCACCATCAGAAATATTAAGCGTAATGGTTGCCGTAAGACCACTAGAGCCCGTTACAGGCGTAACGCTTACTTGATAATTGGGCTGGGTGCCGGTAACTACAAGCTGCGCATCGGCTACTACCGATTGATTGGACGAGACCGCGGTAATGGTTAAAGCCGCTCCATCTTCTTCATCGGCTGTAACAGCAAAGGTTCCGGTGCTGCCTTCGCATACTCTGCTAATGCTGCCTGGCACACTGCTAGTGATACCGTGGCCATAATAAACATAAAAAGCACCTGAATTGTCTCCAAGTACCGCATCTAGCCTACCATCATTATTGAGGTCAAAAAAGCCACCAACGGTATTCCCTAATCCATCAAAATTTAATCCAAATGGGTTGGCAACCGATGCAGCAAATACGGGTACCGTTACAGTGCCAATATTTTCATGCAACTTCAGGCTATTACTGCCAAAAAGGAACAAATCTAAGTCCCCGTCAGCATCAACATCTGCCACAGATGGGTTTTCGTTATAGTTGGTATATAGACCGAAACTACCGCCAGTTATAGGCGCGGCAAACACTGCTGTTGCCGAGTCGCCAGTATTCTGATAATAGAACGCTGCTGTGGTATAACTTTGGGTTAGCAATAAGTCAAAGTCTCCATCGTCATCCAAATCGGCAAACTCTGGCGACAAACCGTAGCTATAATAAGTACCGGTGCCTTGAAGGCCAAATGGGAAATTACCGCCTGAGGTAAATACTGGCGCTGATGCAGTACCAGTGTTTTGATAAAAACCTATGGTGCCATTATAATCGCCTATAAACAAATCTAAATCGCCGTCATCGTCGATATCAACCAAAGCCAACTTAGGATTATTACCTAAATAGCCTGGCAAACTAAACGGAGTATTTACTGGGGCACCAAAAGCAGGGCTAGTAGCAGTGCCGGTATTTTGAAAGTAAACTGCTGCGCCGTAACCGTCTGCGGTTAACACATCAAAGTCACCATCTCCATCTAAGTCGGCAAATTCAGGAGCGTTTTGGTAGTTCACCGATGTTAAGCCAAATGGATTGATACCTTGAGTTGCAAACTGTTGGGCCTTGGCATCGGTAGCACCTAGCAAGCCTAACGCAATAGCGCCACCGGCAATAGCGGTTCGGGTAGCGTTCCTCATATCGCTTAGCTTAAACTTAAGCTGGTCAATTTTTTTGAGGAAAAACTCCCTACGCTCTTTGTTGTTCCACACGCGGGCAAGCTTGCGCGTGTATCGTTGATATCGGGATAGTAAATCCCTAAAAGTGAGTTGGTTGTGTCTCATAGTGGAGTATGTAAAGTTTAAGTTGGATTATCGGTAACAATATAAGTACAAATACTTAAATGGCAACGCAATACGATAAAAAATTATGCTTTGGGTGGCGGTGGCACCGCCCAGTAGGTAGCATCGGGTATAGATAGGCCCAGTTTATGTTCTATGCCTTCAGTGTTGATGATGCCGGGTCTGATGCTATCGGGTATTATCTGCACGTCGTATATCTCGTCAACTGATGCTTGGTAGGTTATTTGGCCTACTACACCGCCCGTGGGAAGGTGTATAACCACAATACCAGCCTCTTTGGCATCTAGCGCTATGGGTAAGTGCCTAAAGGTGCTTGAGTTTTGCCTTAGTTTCGATAAACCGATAAAAAGGTAGTCGCCATGTTTGGCCATACCGCGGGCAAAGCCTTTAAGTTTGTGTATTAAAGTATATTTCCCTGTATTTACATCGGCTTCTACCAACTCGCCAGTGGCGCTTAGCAGCATATACAGTTTGCCATCATATATCCTCGGCGAATGCGGCATGGGCACCCTATCCAGCACCAGTTCGCCCGTCTCAATATCCATCAAAATGCCGCCATTGGTAATGTTCTCTCGCCAGCCTTGGGGTGTGTTACTGCGCCCTAAGCCCGATATGTACTTGGGTTTGTCGCCATCCATGGCCAGCCCATTCAGGTGGCAGCGGTCTTCTGAGGCGTATTCGGTAATAAAACCTGGTTTCCAGATGGGCTCAAAGCTATAATCGTCGTTTATCAAGCTCAGGCACGAAAATGAGGTGTTCACGGCATACAGACCCCTATCACCATAGTGCAGGTCGTGCACATCTACTTGCCCTGTGTAGTAAGTAGCCCGCGGCATAAACAGGGCATCGTACGTATCGGGTTTTTTAGGGTAGGTAGGTGCAAGTGCCGGCACGTTTTTAAGCACCACTACCTCGTTTTTGGTAGCAATGGCCATTTTGTCGTTGCTCAGTGCTATGCCCATGGCCCCTATGAAGTTGCGGGGCAGTTGCACCAGTCGCTGGTCGTCGGTGGCACTAATGAAAACCACTTTGCCAGCTTGGTAAGTACTGATGGCAATGGTGCAATTGAGTTTAAACAGCAACTCGGGCAACTGCGGGTTGTAGGTGCACGAAAAAGGGGCAGGTGGTTGGTTCATGGTGATGCAAAAATGGGTGTTGCCCAAATATAGGAAAAGGGATATTAATTATTGATTTGCGTTACTCACACCAACACCCCACCTTCCACTTCAAATATCTCTGGTGGGCTGGGGTGGCTGGTAAAGATGCCCTCAATGCGGGCGCGCTGGGTATCGGTAATGAAAATCTGACCGAAAGAGGTATCGCTGATGTGGTGCAGCAGCCGCGCGCTGCGTCCGGCATCCAGCTTATCGAAAATATCATCCAATAACAAAAATGGCTTGATGCCCTTATGACGATAGAGTAATTGGTACTGGGCAAGTTTAAGGGCTATCAGAAATGACTTCTGTTGCCCTTGGCTGCCGAAGCGGCGCACGGTGTGGCCATCCATCATCAGCTCCAAATCGTCGCGGTGGGTGCCGCTGCTGGTGCGGCCCATAGCGCGGTCGCGCTCAAAGTTCTGTTTCAGTATTTCGGATAGCGTTCTTTCGTTCAAAGGAGAGCTGTATTCCAACCCCACTTGCTCACGGTCGCCACTAATTGCAGCGTAAACACTATTAAAATCGGGGGTAAGTTCGGTAACAAATGCCTGCCGTTTTTGGTGTATCAGTTCGGCGTGTAACGCCAGCTCATCGTCGTACACCTGCAGCATTGATTTGTCGAGCCTACCCGTTTCCAATGCTTTTTTCAACAGGGCATTCCGTTGGGTAAGTATGCGGGTATAGGCTTGTAGGGCATTCAAATAGCTATGGTCTATTTGCGAAGCAGTTATATCCAAAAAGCGGCGGCGTTCATCGCTGGGGCCGTTTATTAAAATGTTATCATCGGGTGTTACTATCACTACCGGAAAACGGCCCACGTGGTCGCTAAGCCTGTCGTAGGCTAGTTCGTTCAATTCCAGTTCTTTGCGCTTACCGGTTTGGTACACGCATTTCAGTTTCAATTCCTCATTATCTAGATTGATTACAACGTCCAATCTAAAAAAATCTAGCCCATGCTGTATGTTGTGCTGGTCGGTGCTATGAAAGTAGCTTTTGCCCATGCAGCAGTAGTAAATGGCATCCAGCAAATTAGTTTTACCAGCGCCGTTGTGCCCCGTAAAGCACACCACTTGCTTACCGAAAGCCATTTTTAGCTTTGTGTAGTTCTTAAACTGTAAGATGGTAAGCGAATTAAGGTGCATTGGTTTAGTTACGGGTTGCGAGTTGCGGGTTATAAGTTAAGGGTTGGAATTGTAATGTTACAAATGTACCAATGAATACCTTAAAAAATCGGTTTTACCAGGTATCGTTAGCTTGC
>CAIOSU010000261.1 GCA_903861055.1 uncultured bacterium | reverse complement strand
CTGACATTTCTACTTTCCTATCTAAATCTCACTCTACCTTCACCTGCATGCCAAACTTGCTTCGGAGGGTAATTAAGGGGTCGAGCACTACTTTATGACCCTCAACGTGCTTAAAGCGGAAACGGGTAACCATCATGGCCACTACTATTTGCATTTCCATGAGGGCAAAGTTGTTTCCAATACAAAGCCTAGGCCCACCGCCAAACGGGAAATAAGCAAAGCGGTGCTTATCCTTTAGGTTTCCTTTGCGAAAACGTTCGGGTATAAAGCGCTCTGCGTCATCCCAAATTTTCGGGTCGTGATGTATGTGGTATACTGGAACAATAATATTGTAGCCTTTGGGTATGCGGTAGCCGCCAATTTCATCATCTTCAACTGCCCTGCGGCCAATAGCCCAAGCAGGCGGAAACAAACGCATGCCCTCGTCAATGGCCATGCGGGTATACTCCAGTTTCATCACATCTTCTACCTGTGGGTTGTTGCCTTGCAAAACAGTCTCGGCCTCTGCTCGCAGTTTGTCTATTTCGGCAGGGTTATTATCAAGTATATACCACAACCAAGTAAGCGCTAATGCAGTGGTCTCGTGCCCAGCCAAAAAAATGGTCATACACTCATCGCGTAGCTGGCGGTCGCTCATTTGTTCGCCAGTATCCTCATCCTTTACTTCCATGAGCATTTGCAACAAGTCGTCATATTTGTTGGGGTCATTGCGTCGTTTTTCAATAATGTCCATCATTACCTTATCCAACAGCGCAATAGACTTTTTTTCCTTTAAGTTGCCGGGGGTAGGTATCCAAACAGGCAGTTTAAATGGGTTCGATATTCGTTCAATTGCAAGTCCTTGGGCAATATCCATTTCTTGGGCCACGGTATCTACCACATCTTCTACATTGCTACTAAACAAGGAGGTAGCTACAATATGCAAGGTTACATGGCTCATTTCTTTGCTCAAGTCCACCACTTGGCCGCGTTTCGCCTCAAGCTTTTCCATGAATTCGTTAGTACAATTCACCATGGCGTTAACCATAGAGTTCAATCGCTCTTTATGAAAGGCAGGTTGTGCCATACGGCGTTGTTTACGCCAAAAGTCACCCTCGCTGGTAAGCAAGCCTTTGCCTAAAAGCATTGCCAGTACATCGTAGCCAAAGCTTTTGATAAAGTTTTTGTTGTTGTCTTGCAACATATACTTTACTAGCTCTGGGTCTTGCACCACCATTATGTTTTTGGCTCTAGATGGCACCATGTAAATACCACCTTGTGTATCCCTGTGTTTGTTTAAGAAACTAATAGGATCGAGGGCAAAATCGATTCCGGCACCGAAAAACCAATTGCCTTTTACAGCAGGTGGTAGCTTTAGTCTAGTAGTAGTTTTCATATAAACAGTTTCAGACAGTGAGGAGCAAGTGGTATGGTCAAGTTTTGTATTGGACGCCTTGACATGCAAAACATTTCACAATGTACGAAATGTAATATACCTGCCCAAATACAGGCACGCTCAATTTGGGCAACATATAACTTTTAAAAACTTACTTTGTGCCGTTTGTTGGCAGCGATGCAATCCATTCTTTAATAAGTGCAACGCCTTCGGTATGTATCAACTTGCGGCTCAATTCGGGCATCATAATACCAGGGTCATCTGAGTCCATCCGGAAAAGCATAATTGAAGCATCCGGATTACCTGGGTCTATATCATACAAGCGTCCTCCTGAGCCACGCCCAGCCGCCACTGGCGACTTGTTTATACCCAGTGCCGCCGGATTTTTTTGATGCCAATCGAGCAACAAACCAGAGGTATTGGCTGGTGAGCCATCGCGGTGGCAGTGAGCACAGTTTATTTCCAGGTATGCACGCGCCCTGTCGTTAAGGCTGCCGGTGCTCGGTTCATTCCAAACAGGTACTTTGCTTATAGTTGCCATGTCGGGCAGTTCGCCAACAATGCCCGCTTCGTGCCACTTCTCCAACTGGTTTTTACTGCCATCGGCATACAAGTAGTCTTTGTTTAGGTTTCGTGCTTTTGGGCCAATAGGGGTCATGTTGCCTTTGTTTATGTGGCAGCCTTTGCATTGGTTCATGTTGGGTATCACATAATTTAGGTTGCGCTTGCTGCCATCGGTATGCACCCAACTTACATCCTTACGAGCACCAGCAACTTCAAGTATAGCATCCGTTTGTTCATCGTTCCAGATGTAGGGTAAGGCTTTCCAACCTTTCTCTTCGTGCACTAGCAAGCGGGTTTCCATCAATCGGCGGCCTTTGCTTTCATCTCGCATGTCGTGCGGGTAATAGAAGGTTTTAATAATGGTAGTGCCAACCGGAAAATCGAACACATCCTCATCATTAAACGGCGCAGGCTGGCTTCCATCGGGTAGCTTTATAAAGCGTGCTTTGTATGCATAATCTGAAAACAAAGGCGTGGCTAGGTCGTAAGGCATTACGCCAGGGGCAGGGGTTTGGCTAGCTATATTGCCAGTAAAAAAACCATACTCCGAAAGTTTCTCAGGTCCTAGTGAAACCTTCGATCCGCCGCTATCTGGCAATTGTGTAGCTTCTGGCTGCCCTTGGTTACAAGCCCAGAAACCGAATAACAAAAGCAATAAAACAATTGTATTATTCCAGCTCATGCTATTAACCTATTATGGTAAAACAACGGTTTCAATTTTCGGTAACTCACAGTTATAAGCACTGGCATCACGGTTTAAGTTTTTAAACCCATTAGCCGCATCTACCATCACAAAACTTGCGTTTTTGTTGTTTCGAGCACATATAGCCCTATCGGCTGGTAGCTTTCCGTTCACGGCAAGGCTTGGGTCAATGTATCCATCATAAATAATACTTGGCACATTAAAGGCGCTTTTCCACAATATAAGCTTGCCCATTTTGTTTTGCATTGAGGGCAAGCCAAACGAGCGCTTGTACTCGTTGTTGTATATCTGTATGGCTGATGGGTATGGGTTAAAAAGGGAATCGGTAAACTCTTTTACCGTTAGGTAGCATACAATACCAGTGCCTATTGTGCGGTTAAAATGAATCTTGTTGTCAAAAATTTCTACATGGTTGGTACCTAATACCAATACGCCCGTGCCAGGTGGCACTTCGGCCACGATATTGCCTTCGGGCGCAAAGTTTCTTAAATTATTATCATGCACGTTGTTGTTGTACACCCTTACATAGCCGCCATTGGTTTGCACCAGGCCAGGCATATCAAATACCAAAATGCCGCCCGTGTTTTGGGTAGCTTCATTGTCATACACATCAGCATACAGGGTATTCTCAATTTCAATGCCTGCTACGTTCTGGAAAGCTAGGTTGTTGCGCACTATCACATGGCGGCTTTGGCCTACATATATGCCCGCATCGCTTGCACCAATGGCTTCGCAGCCCTCAATCAATACATTATCGCAGTTTACGGGGTAAAAACCATAAGAGCCATTGCTTTCGTGCGGGCCACGTGTCCATTCGGTTCGCACGTTCCTAAAAGTAAGGCCATTCACTTCCTGTGTTTTTATAGCATCACCTTTTGCATCCCAAATGGTCAATCCTTCAATAGTAATTTTAGTGCAGTTGTTGGCTCTAATACCCTCAGCACCTTCGGTTTGGCCAGCAAACGATAGGTAGGTTTTGTCTTTGCCAGCACCTTTTATGGTTACATTGTTTTTACCTTCTAATGATAGGCTGCTGGTAAACTTATAATAGCCTTCGGGTATTTCAATTACCGAATTATCTTCGGCCATGATAAATTTTTCTTGCAGATCTTTTTCTATGTTTTTCCAATCGTGACAAGAGGCTGCAAATATTAAGGTGGCGAAAATGAGGAGGTAGCGCATAGCAGGTTGTAGAGGTGTTAGTATTTATAGCGGTTTGGGTATAACAATCTTGATTTCCTTTCACTAAATGTAATGAACTTCTAAGTTAATTAATTTAAGGTAAAACTGTAACGTTGCAATTTTTCAATTTTCTTGGTTTTTTGCCAATAAGCCCTAAGCGTGGCTATTGGTGCGCTACTGAGCTAAAAATTGCTGCTCGCTATAATTGTTATTAATAGTTATAATGTTTATAGTGTTGGTTTTTAATTTTAATTATGGCCTTAATTGAAAAAATTAATTCTAGTTACTATTTAAATAATGCTTAAGTTGTGCTTAGAAATAGATGCTCATTAATAAAAAATGGGCATCCATTTATTACCAATTGCATTATTGTGTTGTTGGAACTATAAAATGGATTACTATGAGCCAAGAAACCTATAAAGGTAACTGGAACGTTATCAAAGGCAAGTTGAAACAGACTTATGCCGACCTTACAGAGGACGATTTGATGTATGCCGAAGGTAAGGAAGAAGAAGTGCTAGGCCGCATCCAACTTAAGATTGGAAAAACCAAGCAAGAAGTAAAGGACCAAATTGACAGTTGGTTGAAATAATTTAGCTGTTTAGTAATTGGGGCCGGAGCACATGCATAGCATTTGTTCCGGTCTTTTTTTGTTTTTGCGATAAATTAAAATCGGTTGGTAAACTTTAGAAAAGGAGATAGTCTTATCTTTAAGGCATAAATACCACCCGCTAATGTTACGTATCCTTTTTATTTTTTGCCTTGCCCCGCTCTGGGTGTTTTCTCAAAATATTGATAGAGGCCCGGTGGTTGGCGGTGTTACCGATACCTCGGCTCGTATATACATTCGCACCACGGCTCCACAGCAATTTCAATTGGAGTATAGCACCGACAGCACTTTTGCCATGCTGTTGTCTCGCTCGGTAAGTACCGACTCGGCAGGCTTTTTGACCCGCATTACCGACCTTGATTCGTTGCAGGCTGCTACCAAGTATTGGTATCGCTTCAACTTTGGGGGCGTGGTCGATTCAGTAAAGGGCAGTTTCAAAACTTTTCCGGTTCCAGGCACCAAGGGTCATTATAAAATTATAGTGGCATCATGCAATTACAATAACAACGACCCTATTTTTGAGAGTGTACAAGCCTTCGCTCCTGATGTATTTTTGCACCTCGGCGATTGGAACTGGGCACCTAATCCGTTAGGTACCGATTACAATCTGGTCCCCCAGAAGCGCGCTGAGTCGTTTGCCAATAGATTTAATGACCGAATGATGCGTACTTATGTGTTGCCAAACACCCCTATTACTTATACTTACGATGATGATTATACCGAAAACGATTCGGAAGGTTATACTTACCCCCGCGACAGGGTAGAGGTAATAGGTGGTGAGGTTTTTAACCGTTTCGAAACATACCCGCTCGATTCAAATATTAGGCGCGGTGCTATTGAAGCTTATCACGACTTTTTCCCCGGCTACCCGTTAGTGGATAGCGTAAATGGCATTTACCATGAATTTACGTTGGGCAATGTGGAGATATTCATGACCGACGGGCGTTTGAACCGCGATCCTAAGTTTGAGGCATTTGTGTACGACAGTGTAGAAAATAAATGGTCGTTTAATCCGCCTCCGGGGCATAGCATGCTTGGCGAAACCCAGCGCCAATGGCTGCTTGATGGACTAGAAAACTCTGATGCCGATTGGAAGCTGATTGGCAATGGCGTAGTATTTAATAGGCAATACAAACGCATATTAGATGTTGGGCTGTTGCTGCAGGCCATACAGTTTAGCTTTGGCGGTGTTAATGGCTCAGGGGGTACACTTGCTTCTCAGATGTCGTACAATTGGGTGGGTTATCCTGAAGACCAACAACCACTTATTGATGGCTATGCCAATGGCACCATTAAAGACATTTTGTTTATGAGCGGCGATAGCCACAGTTCGGTATTAGATGATGGCACCAACGGAGGCATTCCGGAAGTTAACTCAAGTGGTTTAGCTGCAGGCGACGAAGGTTTTTTGAATTACTATATTGATTCGGTAGGGCAGATGATTGGCTTCCCACCCGTAATTGATAGTGTATGGAACGGTGGTGGTAATGGCGTAGGGAACAGGAATTTTAGCGATACTTATGCCCAAATTGAAGTGTTTGGCAATGACAGCATGCGCGTATGTGTAGTTGATGAAATGGACCAAACCCTCGGTTGTATGACTTTAATACACTCCAGCAAAAAGCCAACCGGTGTTGAAACTGTTTTTGGCAAGCCCGATGAGTATTTGACCTTGATTTTTCCGAACCCAACGAAGGACCAAATAAGGTTGGTACTTAGTGACAGTTATATCCCGCAAGCTTCTGATTATGTAGCCATAAGCGACATAAATGGAAAGCAGGTGCAACG
>CAIOSU010000260.1 GCA_903861055.1 uncultured bacterium | reverse complement strand
TCAGTTCGTTTAACAGAATCGATTTGGCCCCAAGGTTTTTAGCTAGTTCCATATCAGTTAGCCTATCTCCTATTACCCATGAGTTTGAAAGGTCGTATTGGCCGTTCATATAATCCACCAGCATCCCAGTGCGCGGCTTGCGGGTGTGGGCTTTTTCTTCCTCAAAAGTCTGATCAATATGCACCCCACGGAAGATAATACCTTCGCCTTTTAGGGTATCCATTAAAAGGTTGTGGGCAGGCCAAAAGGTATGTTCGGGAAAAGAATCGGTTCCCAAGCCATCTTGGTTCGTAACCATCACTAGTTCATAGCCCAGCTCATGTTGCAACTTGTATAGGTTGCGGATCATGCCCGGGTAAAACTGCAGTTTCTCAAGGGAGTCTATCTGCCAATCGGCAGGCTCAATTATCAACACGCCGTCGCGGTCAATAAATAGGATTTTCTTCATAGTGGGCAAAGATAACTCGTAAGTATCAAGATGTGAGTATCAAGTATGAAGACTATTTTCTACAAATAGCCAATTACCGACCTAATCAATTCAAAATAGGATTCTCAGGGAAATTGACCATCATGGCATAGTCGCCGCCTTTTTCTTGCAGCACTTTTTTCCAAAGGCTAATCGATGCTGTTTTGAAAATATGCTTCGCTTTGGCTTGGTGCACTATCCAAGAGTTATCTTCCATTTCTTCTTCCAATTGCCCAGCATCCCAGCCTGAATAGCCCAAAAAGAACTTAAATTGCTCGGGCTTTACTTTGCCTTCTTGCACGAGTTCTTGTAAAATTTCAAAGTTTCCTCCCCAATAAAGGCCAGGCACCACCTCAACACTACCGGGCAATAAATCGCCAACGGTATGCAAATAATGCAAAGTATCAATAGCTACAGGGCCTCCTATAAAAAGAGGTGCTTCGAAT
This sequence comes from uncultured bacterium, assembly GCA_903861055.1. Lineage (GTDB taxonomy): Bacteria > Bacteroidota > Bacteroidia > Chitinophagales > CAIOSU01 > CAIOSU01. The sequence goes on along the minus strand of CAIOSU010000260.1, from coordinate 1,143 downwards.
CCCTCGAAACCATCTACTACGCTTTCGAGCGCTAACGGCGCTTGCCTTGTAAGCACAAACCCAAATGAGCCATCCTCGTCGTTATGCTGCGCCAATATAATTACCGTGCGCTTAAAGTTGGGGTCCTCCATGAACGGCTCAGCCAATAGTAGACATCCTCCATATGGTTTTTTATCTTTCAAGATATTGACGTTTGCTTTATCCATAAATAAACAACAACCAAGTCAAAACGTTTATCAAAAGACCATGGCTGCATCAATTTGGTTGCAACTTGCTTTGTTAAAGCCACTCTTGGCGGCGCATCCAAATATACATAGCTATGCCTGTAAACAACATTCCGCATAATACAATCGGATAGCCCCAATGGTATTCTAGCTCTGGCATGTACTTAAAATTCATGCCATACACCCCTACAATAAAAGTAAGCGGAATGAAAACTGTAGTAATAACGGTGAGGGTTTTCATTACATTATTCATCCGGTAGTTTAGCGATGAGTTATACAGGTCCATAACACCAGCTAGCAACTCTCGTTGAGCCTCTAAGTCTTGTATTACTTGGCTTACATGGTCTAGCACGTCGTTAAAGTACTTTTCGTTTTCTTCTTTTACCAGTTCACTTTCGCTACTGGCCAGTTTACGCATAGCCTCTCTGAATGGTAAAAGTATTTTTCTTAGGAAAATAAATTCCCGTTTTAGGGCAGTTATTTCTTGCACAAGCTGTTTATCAGGCTTGCCAGATACTTTCAGTTCAATCTCTGCCAATCTATTACTAAGGTACTCTACTACTAAAAAGTAATGATCTACTACTACGTCAATTAAAGAATATAGCAAATAGTCGGCACCTTTACGTCGGTGTCTGCCATTAAGATTCTCAATGCGTTTTCTTACTGCATTAAACACATCACCTGGCTGTTCTTGAAACGAAAGCAGATATTCTCCACCTAAGATAAAGCTTACTTGCTCTTGCCTTATACCTTCATTTTCAAGGGAAAGCATTTTTAGGGAAACAAAAACATACTGCTGCATGTCGTCAAATTTTGGTAATTGGTCGATATTCAGTATGTCTTCCAGTACCAAAGGATCTAGCTTATACTCATTTCCAATTTCCTCAATTAAAAGCACATTTTGCAGCTTGTCAATATC
>CAIOSU010000259.1 GCA_903861055.1 uncultured bacterium | reverse complement strand
GTGTTGCATCGGGGCTTCGAATAACAACCGGCTTGCAATCTTGAAAAGATTTCAAAATATCGGGTATCAGCCTATCTTGCGCCCAATCTCCACCGCCAACTACATTTCCTGCGCGTGCTGATGCTAGTCCAATTTCTGTATCTTGGAAAAAGGATCTCCTATAGGCAGAAGTTACCAATTCAGCACAGCCCTTGCTATTGCTATACGGGTCGAATCCCCCCATGGGCTCGTCTTCACGGTATCCCCAAACCCATTCTTTGTTCTCATAGCATTTGTCAGAAGTCACATTGACCACAACCTTAGAGCAACCTTGCTTTCGTAAGGTTTCAAGTAAGTGCACAGTTCCCATGACGTTGGTCGCATATGTCTCAATCGGGTTTTGATAGGAGTAACGCACTAAGGGCTGAGCTGCCATGTGTATCACGATTTCGGGGCGCGCCTCTGAAACGACCTTCTCTACCGCATTGAAATCTCTAATATCCGCTACATAAGATCTCATGCCCTCGCCAATATTTGTCAATTCAAACATATTCGGCGTAGTAGGTGGCTCAAGCGCCAGCCCCGTTAAGTTAGCACCTAATGATTGGAGCCACAAGGAGAGCCAACTACCCTTAAAGCCCGTATGTCCCGTAATAAGAACTCTTTTGTCCACCCAAAATTTGGGGTTCATGTCCACACCTTCCAAGGCGCCTTACCTGCAGACCACAACTCCTCAAGCTGGGACTTGTCCCGTAATGTATCCATGGGTTGCCAAAACCCCTTGTGAAAGTAGGCTTCTAACTGGCCTTGGGAAGCAAGGGTTTCTAGTGGCCCACGCTCCAAGATTATTTGATCGCCTTCAATTAGATTAATCACTTCGGGGCTAAGTACGAAATAACCTCCGTTGATAAATGACCCATCACCATGCGGTTTTTCATTAAAACTAGAAACATGTGTGCCATTTATATCTAGCGCACCAAATCGTCCTGCAGGTTGAACTGCAGTTACAGTTGCTTTTTTACCGTGCTTGCGATGGAATTGCATTAACTCTGTAATGTCTACATCCCCCACACCATCACCATACGTTAGACAAAAGTCGTCTTTGTCTAAATACTGTGCAATTCGTTTTAATCGTCCACCGGTCATTGTGTTATCGCCGGTGTCTACCAACGTAACTTTCCATGGTTCTGCAAATTTTTCATGGATTTGCATTTGGTTAGTGCTCATGTCAAAGGTCACATCTGACATATGAAGAAAGTAATTAGCAAAATACTCTTTAATAATGTAACCTTTATAGCCACAACAAATAATGAAATCATTTACACCGTGGCTTGAATATATCTTCATGATGTGCCATAAGATTGGTTTGCCACCGATTTCTATCATCGGCTTCGGCCTCAATGCCGACTCTTCGGAAATTCTTGTACCTAGACCACCAGCCAAAATAACTGCTTTCATTATTTTCCCATTTTTGTATTTTTAAATACGCATCACTAACCGGCTAACCGAAAAAATTCTCAACTTCTTTTATAAAATTTTTAACGGCTTTTTCTGAGTCATTTTCTTCTATTATCAATTGCCTCTTTAATTCGCTTACCGTTGCGAGCGCTTGTTCGATTTTTACAGCTTCGAATCCATAAGAAACTCCATACCTTTTTTCCAAATCAGGCTCCCAAACATGATCGTCAATTCCCTCTTCAGGTACAACTATTGATATACAACCACACAAAGCAGCAAAGCGAGAAAATGCTGTGTGCCTGTCAAAGGAAATGAAATATTTTGATCTTTTGAATATCTGCGATATCTGCGCATGCTTCATCCCATCAATTAATATTGCCCCCTCCATGCTCATTGGCACGCTTGTTATCTTCCCCTTTCTAACGCAATAAGCAATTCCATGCCTTTCAGGTGCCCAGTTTAGTTCGTTGTAATGATTCTTCAAATATGTGAAAATATATAGATTATTTATTGATGTTTGTGAATTTAAATATGTAATATCCTTATATTGATTAGAGTATTTAAAGTAAATTTCATTTGGCCCATAGTATATATTCCCACTAAAGAAACCAGGATTGTGCAATAACCACCTGGTTACATTCTTAGCCCCCAGG
>CAIOSU010000258.1 GCA_903861055.1 uncultured bacterium | reverse complement strand
TGAATGTATAGAGCCAAACAAAGGCATTATCGTTTCTTGGCTTCCAGACACCCTTATTAAACCCAAATGTTATCAATAAACTTTATGAAAAATATTTTTAAAATTCTATTTGCAGTTATTTTGTTAAGCACATTTTTTTATGCTTGCGACAAAGACAGCAGCGCAATCACCAGTGGTGATAGCAGCAACACCGGCCAAGGTGGCTCTTTGGCAAAGTTCGCCATTCAAGGCAATTTAATGTACAAAGTGGAAGGAACTATGCTAAAGGTTTACGATGTTTCAAACACCAGCAATACTGTTTTATTGAACAGCATTGATTTGAAAAACACAGGCGTAGAAACTATTTTCAGCAACAGTCAGTATTTATTTTTCGGCACACAAAACGGCATGTTGATTTACGGATTGAGCAAACCGAGTGCACCAAACTACATCAGCACCTACACCCACGTGGTGAGTTGCGACCCAGTAGTTGTTCAAGGAAACACCGCTTATGTCACTTTGAGTACTGGCAACCAATGCAACCGTGGACTAAACCAATTAGAAGCCATAGACATTACCGATATAACAAGCCCTACCCTATTAAAAGTTTACAGAATGGGCAATCCTAAAGGCATGGCAGTTGCTGGAAAATACTTGTATTTGTGCGACCAAGCGGCAGGATTTAAAGTACTAGACATCACAGACAACATGAACATTGTTGAAGTGGCTAGAATTAGTAATTTATTGGCATACGATGTAATTGCCAGTGGCAATATTCTTACCATTACTTCTACAAGCGGCGTATACCAATACGATTGCAGCGACCCACTAAACCTAATATTCTTATCGAAAATAGCATCTCAAAAATGAGGCTAGGCTTTCTTATAGTTTTATTTGTTAGTCTATCAGCTCAGGCGCAAGACTCCGCCAAAACACTGCCGATTATAACGGAGTATACGCCTCCGAAATATAAAATAAAAGTCAACTTATTTGACCAATCGGTTTTTAGTTTGCCCTGCATTAAGGTCCACAACGAGATTTTTTTAGGGGGCGAAAGCTCTGGCAATTTCAATTATTTGTCTGCCGACTTGGGTTACAATTATTATTCAAACGACGAGCAAGTTGGCGTCAATGGCATATACACAGGATTGCGTATCAACCATTATTTACCAAGCTATGGCGCGGGTCAAAAGGCCGTTTCATTTGGCGTTTTTTACCAATACACTGCAATCAACGATTACTTAAAGACCGACAGGTTTTACCCGGGTCTAGGCACCTTCAGTGAATACGAAAAAATGCGCTACAACAAACAACGCTATGGCGCCAACGTTGAAGTCTTAAAGCAATACAATATTTATGGACCAGTCTTCTTCGAATGGAGTCTAGCCATAGGATTCATCTTTATGGAAACCCACACACCTGAGCGCTCCACACAAACCACTTTTGTAAATGGAGTCACGTACAAGAAAAACAATGAGTTACCGAGTTTGGGGTTTGGGATGAAGTTGGGGTATTCACTGTTTTAATGCAACAACAGCAACAGGGCTGAGTTGAGATGGCATCCGGAATTTTTGAAGATTTCGATTATTAAGTTAATCTAGAGGAGATTTCAAAAATGCATTGGGTATTGATTAATAGTTTATAAAAAAAACAAGTAAATTAATCAATTCGTCGAAATCTCCAACAAACATCGACTCAAAGCAGCCTCTATCTGTTGTTGCTTCCATACTATTCCTTACTTTTGCTCCACTTATATCATTCAAAAATTTCCATGAAAAATACTGCATTAATCACCGGCGCCTCAAACGGAATCGGTCTCGAATTGGCTAGAGTTCACGCTTCTAAAGGAGGTGACTTAATTCTTGTTGCCCGTAGCAAAGACAAATTGGATGCCTTGAAATCTGAATTGGAAACACAATACAAAGTAGAAGTTTTGTGTATTGAAAAAGACTTGTCATTGCCCAATGCAGCTCTTGATATTTACAACGAAACCAAAAACATTCAAGTTGAT
>CAIOSU010000257.1 GCA_903861055.1 uncultured bacterium | reverse complement strand
GGCATTATTGGTCAAGGTATACTGCTAATGGCCACCACCGGGTTTGTTTGGCTGCTGCGAGCTTTTTGGCTCAGTTTGCAGGGTAGCAAATGGGCAGCTTTGGGTTTTGTAGTTTTCTTATTGCCGTTTTGGTGCACTCATGTTGTGTTTTACCATACTACCGAGCTCGGGTCGCTGGCTTGTGGCATAGGTATTTTGGGGCTTGTAGCTACCTATTTGCCTCAAATAAAGGAGCAAATAACGGGTTTGACGGCTTCAAAGGTGTTTTTTACGGTTTTAGTGATACTATCCATATTTTGCCGAATGGAACCTGCCCTAATGTGTGCGGGAGTTATGTTGCCCTTTGGTCTTTGGGTAGTTGGTGATAGGGCGGCTCGTTTTGGTTTGTTTAAGATTTTTTTGGTGGTTTTGCCTGTGTTTGCTGGTGCGTATTTGTTATACATGGCAGCATCGTTGCCAGGCGATATTTTGTTTAGAGATACGAGGGTGTATACGCATACCCTTTGGGATTTTGGACAAGACGAACGGTTGTACAAGATAGCCACCCCAGCCGATAGTATTAAGCTAGAAGCTGCCCTGGCATATTTTATATCGGATGAGGTAGAGCTTAGTCCGGAGTTTTATGATAGTATTGGCGTGTTGCCTTTGGAAAAATCGTTGGGCTCGTTTGATAAGTATTTAGTGGGGTTTGACTTAAGAGTCGCAAGGGCCATTGGTATTTTGCAGCAACTTAATAAACAACAACCGGTTTTTTTGGTGGCCTATTTAATAGCATTTTGTGCAGCGATGCTGTTGCTAGTTTACAACCGAAGCAGGCATTGGTGGAAGTTGTTGCTGGTAAACATTTGGTTTATGCTGTTGCTTTTTGGGGTAACGGTTTTTATGAAAATGGAAATGCGGGTAATGGCGCCGTTAGTATTGCTAGAGCTTATTGGCCTTACTGCTTTTTGTACTTATTTGTTGCCGGTAGGCTGGCAGTATCGAAGGGGTAATGTGGTAATATTGGTACTAGCGTGTTTATTATTCCTAGTCCCCACCGCAATTAAGTTTACTGAGCTGCAGGGCGCTTCACAAAATTTTAAAATTGCCAGCAAAAACATGAAGGCCTTTAAGGCCGAGTTGGCGCAACCCAGCTTCCAAAACCGCATAGTGGTTTTCCATAGTTTTGCTTGGCAAATGCTCCATGCCGATATTTTCGATATCAATCAATTTGCTCGAAATACCAATTTTTTGGCTATTGATAATGGCGAGCTGTATATGTATCCTCAATTTAAAGATGCCATGAATAAATGTTGTGGGGGCTATACCGTAAATCATTTAGTCAACTACCTTTTGGAGCACAAAGAGCAGGTGGTTTTTGTGTCGGATGCTGGGCGAATGGATTTGATGGAGCGGTATATTGAAACCGTATACAGTATTCCGTTTAACACCAAACCTGCATATCCTGAGTCAGTTTTAAATCATCCTATTGGTGGGGTAATGTTGCCTGGCTATGCCGACCACTTGGCCTTCTCTTACTTCATGTTTGAATAGGACCTTGTTAATGGTGATGATGATGTTCTTCGTCGTTGGCGTTTACAGCAGGTTGTAACGATATTGCAGTTACATTTCGGGTTTTAGGCAATTCATCTTTCTCGTTCCAAGTGTAGTATTTGTTCAGGTCCAAATTCTTGGCCTCACTTTGCTTACCCGAAGGCCAAGTTATGCTCACGCTTGTTATTTTTTCAGCCCCTCCTAGGCCAATGTGTTGCTCAAAAGGCGATGCGCCATAGCTTCCGCCCGAGCTCACGGTTCGGGTTATGGTTTTCGCTATGCCTTGCTCGGTATAGGTTATGGCTATAGTGGCACCTACCGCTGGGCGGTTGC
>CAIOSU010000256.1 GCA_903861055.1 uncultured bacterium | reverse complement strand
TCACGAATCGGAAGGTTTGATTGGGATAATGATGGACAAGGGAAATTTGGGCAGCATAGAGTTGGTGAAGAAGGTTTCGCAAATAAAAGACCCCGAGAAACAACGCGAAGAGTTTGCCAAAATGATTTGGATGAACATTTTTCAAGTGGTGAAAGCCGTTGAGGCAAAAAGCGGTTGGGACGTAGTTTCAATCGGTACCGATTACGATGGAACTATTACGCACGTTGACCCTTACGATACTTCAGCTAAAATGCCGCTTTTGCGCAACGATTTGGTATCTTACCTGCACAAACACAAATTTCACCAAGAGTTTTGGTACGGTTATACGCCAGAAGAACTCGTAGATAAAGTTTTCAGTGGCAATGCCATGAAATTTTACGAGAAGTTTTTTGTTTGATAGTATCAAGTAGTAAGTACCAAGATAGACTGCACTTTAAAATATCCTTGGAACAACAGTGTAAGTGCAATTTTGAATCTTGAATTTTAAATTTTGAATTGACTCAATGGCTAAAAAAGACATCCGCCCCCGATATAGATTTCCAGAACATGGCCGCGATGCCGAAACATTAAATACGGCCTTGCGCGAAGCTGGCGAGCGTGATGCCTCATGGAAGGATGGCAAAACCTTTAGTTTGGTGTTTTATGCTGGCGAAGAGGTGAGCGAAGTAACCCGAAACGCTTATGACGCTTACCGGTACGAAAACGGATTGAACCCAACTGCCTTCCCGAGTTTGCGGAAATTCGAAAATGAGGTGGTTTCGTTTACCATAGATTTAATGCATGGCGATGATGATGTGGTGGGCAATATGACTTCTGGCGGAACCGAGAGTATTCTTTGTGCCGTAAAAGCAGCTCACTCATGGGCCAAAGCCAATAAGCCCGGCATTACGGCACCCGAAATGGTGGTGCCCATTAGCGTGCACCCTGCCTTTGATAAGGCAGCTTACTATTTTGGTATCAAAGTAGTGCACGTGCCTGTTAACCCCGACGATTTGCGAGCCGATATAAAGGCTACTGAGGCGGTCATCAATTCCAACACTATTATGATAGTGGGTTCGGCACCGGCATACCCCCATGGGGTTGTCGACCCAATTGAAGAGTTGGCTGCTTTGGCCCTTAAAAACAACCTTTGGATGCACGTGGATGCTTGTGTGGGCGGCTATATTCTTCCTTGGGTGGAGCGCTTGGGCTATACAATCCCGAAATTCGATTACCGCGTGGCGGGTGTCGTATCCATGAGCATGGATTTGCACAAATACGGCTATAGTGCCAAAGGCGGATCGTGCGTGCTGTACAAAAACAGCGAAATGCGCAAACACCAGTATTTTGTTTATACCGGCTGGACGGGCGGCATATACGCTTCTCCGGCAGTGGCCGGTACGCGCCCTGGTGGTGCCATAGCCGCTGCTTGGGCAGTGCTTAATTTTTTGGGCGCCGAAGGCTATATGCGCTTAGCTAAAGATGTAATGGACGCTACCCTAAAGGTACGCAATGCCGTTGATGCAATTGAGGGTATCCACATTATAGGCAAACCGCATATGTGTGTGGTGGCTATAGGCTCTGATAAGTTGCCCATTTTTAACATTGGAGATGAGTTGAGTGCCAAAGGATATCATATAGACCGACAACAAAACCCCGACAGTTTGCACCTTACCATATCGTGGGGCAATGTAAAGGCCATCGATCAGTTTATCCTCGATTTGCAAGAAGCTGTAGCCGTGGGTAGTAAATTTAGCCTACATAACCTGCAGAGTCAATTTACCGTTGGTTTAGTTAAGACTGCTAGCAAAGTGTTGAGCGAGGAGAAAATGACCAAGTTCACTAACTTTTTGGCCAAAATGGGTGGCGGCGACGGACCGCCGAAACGCACTGCGGCCATGTACGGCATGATGGGTGCCTTGCCCAACAAAGGAGATTTAGACGAACTTATTTTGGATATGCTTGATGGGCTCAATAAACCAGAAAAGTTGTAAGCCAGTTAATGGCAGCCGAGAAGTTGGTGGATAACAAGTCAATAACTTTTCTAATTGCCACTTCAAGTTGGAACCTCGTTTCGGTATATTTGTTAGCGTATTAATCCTGCTTTACAGCACTCCCCCAAACGTACCGTTATGCCCGAATTTTGCCATCTACATTGCCATACCCAATATTCGCTTTTAGATGGTGCAGCGGATATTGACCGTATGATGAAGAAGGCCAAAGCCGATGGCCAGCCGGGTATTGCCATTACCGACCACGGCAATATGTTCGGGGCATTTAAGTTTTATCTATCGGCACTTAAAAATGGTATAAAACCGATTTTAGGATGCGAGTTTTATATAGTAGAAGATAGGCACCAAAAAACCTTCGAAAAAGGCACCCGCGATAAGCGCTACCATCAGTTGTTATTGGCTAAAAATGCGCAGGGGTACAAGAATCTTTCTAAATTATGTTCACTTGGTTTTACCGAAGGCATGTGGGGTAATTTCCCCCGCATCGACATGGAGCTGCTAAAGCAATATAGTGAGGGGCTAATTGCTAGTACTTGCTGCGTAGCTGCTATGGTGCCGCGCACTTGGCTTGAGGAAGGGCCAGACGCTGCGGAGAAAGTATTTTTGGAGCATCTTGATTTGTTCAAAGAAGACTATTACATAGAAATACAACGTCACGGATTGAAAGGCATCGACCAAGATGGGGTGAATGAGTTTTTGATTGGCTTAAGCAAAAAACATAACGTAAAGCTCATTGCTACTAACGACTCGCATTACGTGGATAAAAGTGACGCCGAAGCACACGATATTTTACTTTGCATCAATACTGGCGCTTTTCAAAGTACCCCAAAAGGTGATGCAAAAGGCGAGCGGTTTGGTTTTGAAAACGACGAGTTTTATTTCAAAACCAAAGACGAAATGTACCAGTTATACAAGGACATTCCGGAGGCGATGGAGAATACCATCGAGATTTTTGATAAGATAGATACGCCCAAGCTAAAGCGCGATATACTGCTGCCCAACTTTACCCTGCCCAAGGAGTTTTTGAACATGGACGACTACTTGAAGCATGTAAGTTTTTTGGGTGCGCGCAAACGCTTTGGCGATGCCTTGCCTAGCGAAGTGGTAGAGCGCTTAGAGTTTGAGTTGAAGGTAATGAAGGATATGGGCTTTGCAGGCTACTTTCTTATTGTGCAGGATTTTATTGCTGCTGCCCGAAAAATGGGTGTAGCTGTTGGGCCAGGCCGTGGTTCGGCTGCGGGCTCGCTGGTAGCGTTTTGCACGGGTATAACTAACATCGACCCAATAAAGTACAACCTGCTTTTCGAACGTTTCTTGAACCCAGAGCGGGTAAGCATGCCCGATATTGATATTGACTTTGACGACGACAACCGCCAAAAGGTTATCGATTATGTAGTTGATAAATATGGGCAAAAACAGGTAGCGCAGATTATTACCTATGGCACTATGGCTGCCAAAAGCTCTATAAAGGATGTAGGCCGTGTTATGCAATACCCGTTGGCCGAAACGGATAAGCTCACTAAAATGATACCTGAGGTATTGGGTATTACGCTGGCACAGGCGTATGAAGATAGTGCTGAGCTGAAGGAGATTTTGAAAACCGATAGCGAGGCTAGTAAGATTTTGAAGCTTGCCAAAATATTGGAAGGTTCGGTGCGCCAGCGCGGTAT
>CAIOSU010000255.1 GCA_903861055.1 uncultured bacterium | reverse complement strand
CGCGAATAGCACTGCTGCTTGGACATTTAAATGGCAAGCGCCTGCAGCTGGCACCGATACCGTATTGTTTTATGTAGCTGGCAATGCATCAAACGCCAATGGTAATACCCAAGGCGATGTAATACACACCAACAGTTTTAAGCTGCATGAGCGTGTGCAGCAACCAGTAACGGGTTGCAATGAAATTTTCATATCCGAGTATGTGGAGGGTTCAAGTTTTAACAAAGCCTTAGAGCTTTACAACCCAACCGCAAACCCAATTGACTTGAGTGGTTATCGTTTGGCCCAATATACTAACGGATCTACAACAGTGGGTCCTTTTTCCAATCTATCTGGTATTATTCAGCCTTATGACACCCGAGTGCTGGTATTGGACAAGCGCACCGGTAGCCCTGCCACCGACCCGAACCTAGCAGCTAAGGCCGATACCTTCATGAACCCTACCAATACTGCCGAGGTATTGTATTTTAATGGCGATGATGCCATTGTATTGCAACGCTTGAACGGAACAGTGGTTGATATTTTTGGTAAAATTGGACAAGACCCAGGTACAGGTTGGAGCAGCAGCGGCACCATCTATACCCTTAACCACACATTAGTGCGCAGGCCTACCGTAACACAAGGGGTTACTACCAGTCCGACAACCTTCGACCCGCAATTGGAGTGGATACTGTATGCATCTGATTTCTTTGACTCTTTAGGTACCCATACCAGCGTTTGTAGCCCAACTTTTTGCACTACCTTGCAACTAACAGCTACCCCTACCAACGCGCTTTGTAATGGCGGTAACACTGGTTCGGTTGCGCTAAATGCCATAGGAGGCACGGGGGTTTATACTTTCAATAGCACCCCAACTAGCAACCTTGCAGCCAATACTTACACCTACATTGTAACCGATGATTTTGGCTGTGCAGATACCACTACAGCTGCGGTAACTCAACCTACCGCCCTGGCACTGAACGTTACCGGTCAGAACCTTAGTTGTGGTGTAAACAACAGTGGCAAAGCTTTTGCTGCATTGAGTGGCGGTACCCCACCTTATACTTTTGCTTGGAGCGGTGGCACCCCTAACGGTGCTGGCGATACCATTACCGGCTTGGCCGCAGGCGCATACACCGTTACGGCTACTGATGATAATGGCTGCACGGCTACTGGTAGTGTTACCCTTACGGCACCTGTATTAGCACAGCAACCTGCCAGCATTACAGGCAGTGCTGCAGTGTGTTTGGGTTCCGAAGCATATTCGGTACCGACCCAATCGGGAGTAGTATTTACTTGGGCTGTTTCGGGCGGTGGTAACATTACCCCTAGTGCCAACCAAGCTAACATTAACTGGACAGTCGCCGGTACCTATACCGTATCGGTTACAGCTAGCAGCGTTGCTTGTGGCAATGCCCCAGTGCAAACATTGCAGGTTACGGTAAGCGCTACCCCGAGTGTTCCTGTGGTTTCAGGCGATGCAGTGGCTTGCCTACCTGCAACCGAAACTTACACCGTGCCAGCGGTAAACGGTGTTACGTACAACTGGAGCTTAAGCACTGGTGGCACACTAACCCCGAACACGAACAGCGCAACGGTTATTTGGGCAACTGCTGGCAGCCACACTATAAGCGTAACTGCCACAAACCAATGTGGCACTAGTGCTGCGGGCACGTTGGCTGTAAGCGTGGGCAACCCAACCGTTAGCTTAGGTAACGATACTGCGGTATGTGGCCAATATGGTTTAAGCACATCAGGGTTTACCAGCACCAACTGGAGCACTGGCGCCAATACTAGCCAAATTACCGTTACCCAATCGGGTAATGTGGGTGTAACTGTAACCGATAACCTAGGTTGCACGGCCAATGATGCCGTGAATGTTACGATTAATACAATACCAACTTTGACCTTGCCTGCTACCGCTAGCGATTGCGATACTGCAGTGGTTATTGCTCCAGGCACTTTCGCTACTTATATTTGGAGCAACGGGCAAACGAATGCTACTGGTAGCTTTACTCAAAACGGCACCTATACCCTTACTGCCACCGATGGCAATGGATGCAGTGCTAGCGATGATGTAACGGTTACTATTTTCGCTGAACCGGTAACAGGCTTGCCAGCAACGGCTAGCAATTGTAATACCGTAAGTGTATCGGCAGCGGCTGGCTTTACGAGCTATTTGTGGAGCGACGGACAGACTACCCAAACGGCTTCGTTTACTACTGCGGGCACATATAGCCTTACCGTAACCGATGGCAATGGTTGCCAGGGTATAGGTTCGGTGGTGGTTACCTTATTGAGCAACAACCCTGCGGCGGGCTTTACTTTTGTGGCCAACCAATTGGATGTGGATTTTACCTCGACTAGCACGGGCGCTAGCAGCTATGCTTGGGATTTTGGCGATGGCACCAGCTCTACCAACCAAAACCCATCGGTAACGTATGCTGCCGATGGTAGCTATGTGGTAACCCTTACTGCCACCAACAATTGCGGCAGCGATACCTTTACTGATACCGTAACCGTAATCACCATCGGGATTGCTGAGCTGGCGGGTGTAAATGCCCTTGAGGTATACCCTAACCCAACCAATAGCCAACTGCAAGTGCGTTGGGGCGCTACCCAAGGCACCGCCACCATTGAGGTTTGGAACACCTTAGGCATGCGCATGCAAACCGTTGAGACCAACGCCGCAACCGCAGCACATACTATGAATGTACAAGACCTTGCCAGCGGCCTATACATGCTTCGTGTGCAATTGGGCGCCGAAAGCAAGTTGGTGAAGTTTGTAAAAGAATAATTGATTTAGGAGATTGATTGATATACAACGGCCCCGGGCAATGCGCTCGGGGCCGTTGTGGTTTATAAATTCAATAGTTCAATTGTTAAGTTCGGCAGTGAACGTCGTGTCATGGTGAGCGGAGCCGAACCATGATACGAGGGTTATCGCCTTAACCATGATTGACTCATGATCTTGCTTGACAAGAAAAGATTTTCAACACGCTTACATTTTTCAATAAAGACAATCACTCCTCACCAGCCGTCAATTCCTTCTCAACCCCAGCTCTATCCAATAGCCCTTGTGGTAATGATTTGGTGGTTTTGGCACCCATTTCTTTAAGGCGTTCAACGCGGCCAATAAGGTTGCCTTTGCCTTCGGTAAGTTTGCCCATGGCATCCACATATTCGCTTTTGCTCTCGTCAATTTTCTTGCCCACTTTTATCAAGCTGTCGGCAAGGCCAACAAATTTATCATACAGGGCACCGCTTTGTTGGGCAATTTCCAGGGCGTTTTTGTTCTGGTTATCATGCCTCCAAATGTTGGCAATGGTTTTAAGCGTAGCCAATAGCGTTGATGGCGTTACCAGCACAATGTTCCTATCCAAGGCGTAAGTGTACAGCTCGCTATCTTGTTGCACGGCTATGCTAAAAGCAGGCTCAATGGGTATAAACAACAGCACAAAATCCAGCCCGCTCAGTTCATAAATGTTTTGGTATTGCTTTTCGCTAAGGCCTTTAATGTGGCTACGCAATGAGTTGATGTGCGCTTTTAGATAGATAATACGATCATCATCGTTTTCGGCGGCACCGCAGCGCTCGTAGTCTATTAGCGATACCTTGCTATCCACTACCACATTGCGTCCTTCGGGCAGCTTTACAATCACATCGGGCTGGTAGCGCTTGCCATCCTCGGTAGTATAGGAGGTTTGTATGAAATACTCGCGGTCTTTTACCAAGCCCGAGCGCTCCAAAACCTTCTCCAAAATCATTTCACCCCAGTTGCCTTGTGCCTTGTTATCGCCTTTCAGGGCTTTGGTCAGGTTCTCGGTTTCTTTGGTCATGGTTTTGTTCAGGTCGTGCAGCATTTTCAGTTCGTTGCGCAGCTCGGCGCTGGTTACTATGCTCGCCTTGTGCGTATCGTCTACCTTCCGTTCAAACTCCTTTATCTTCTCCTGCAACGGGTTCAATATCTCGCCAATGTTGGTTTTGTTAGTCTCCGTAAAGCGGCGGCTCTTATCCTCCAATATCTCGTTGGCAATGTTCTTAAACTCGATAGCGAATTTCTGTTGCAGTTGCTCCACCTCGGCCTTTTGCTCGTCCAAGCGTTGGCGCAGGTTGGTAAGGTCCGTTTCGCGGGCCGTCAGTTGGGTGCTTAGCTCTAGTACTTGCTGGCGCTTGCCGTTTAGCTCGTGCTTGTATTCTTCTTGCTGAATAGCCAATTGACTGGCGCGCTCTTCGCTGCGGCTCAGGTTGTTTTGCAGGTTTTGGTTTTGCTGGCGCAGGTTGTCCAGCTCGGTGGTATCCAAGGGCCCATTATTTTGGGTTTTGGTGTAAAAGAATATAACCACGGCGCCCAATACAAGGCCTATTGCAAGAAATAAAAAGTCCATTTTGCTGAAATTGTTAGCTAAATTAATGGAAAATTACCAAAAATAATAGTTTAATTTCTTCTTTTTTGCTAAAATTAGGGTAATACAGGGTTGTCAGATCTAAATCATTAGTGTAAATAGATAAAACCGTTAAAACGGTTTTTGATGCTATATTGCCTTATTCCCATGGTTGAAACCATGGGCTAATTTGGAATAAATTTAAAGTATTGACTTAGCCCACGTTTTTAAACGTGGGACTAAAGAAAGCCCAAAAAACAACCGTTTCAACGGTTTCCTGCAGTTGCTGTTTACAATCAAACCCACCCTTTATTG
>CAIOSU010000254.1 GCA_903861055.1 uncultured bacterium | reverse complement strand
GGAAACTTTAAAACTTTATTTGGTTTCCTGGGTTTTTGTACCATAACTTTGCCCCCGCTATCAAAACACCGCTAATTTTTGGAAACACTTGAAAAAATATTAGTTAAAGCAGAGGAACTGTTTTTTACCTATGGGGTAAAAAACACTACTATGGACGACTTGTCGCGTTCGCTAGGCGCATCTAAAAAAACGCTTTATCAGTTTGTAACCGATAAAGCCGATTTGGTAAGCCGAACCATGGAGCACCACATTAAGCAAGAGCATAAGCACATTAAAGTGATTGTAAACGATGCGCCCAATGCTATTGAAGAAATGCTATCCATAGCGCGCCACGTAACCAGCCACATGAAAGGCATTAACCCTGCTATTGTAGGCGATATGCAACGCTTTTACCCTGCAGCTTGGCAGTTATTTACCGACTACAAGATGACTTTTATTTACAACATCATGTTGAACAACATGAACAGGGGTATGAAGGAAGGCCTATACCGCAACGATTTGAACCCAGATATACTGGCTAAAATTTACATAGCACGAATGGATTTAATTATCGATCAGAAATTGTTTCCGTTTGCCAAATACGATTTTGTTAGTGTTTATCGCGAAACCTTAAACTACCATTTACACGGCATCTCCTCCACTGAAGGCAAGGCCTACCTGGAAAAAAAGAAAATACTGGAATAATGAAACTACCCAACTCCCTGTTTAAATGCATTATAGCGCTACTTATCGCATCGCAAGCATTAGTAGCCAATGCCCAGAACACACCTACCAGCAGCGACTCTATTACGCTTACGCTAGAGCAAGCCCAAAGTTACGCTTTGGAGCACAACGTTAGCATCCTGAACTCGGCTCTTGACATACGCATAACCAAAATGCGCGTGCTGGAGATAATTACTACAGGCTTGCCACAAATTTCGGCCAACCTGCAGTACAAAGACAATTTCAAACTACCCGTAAGCATTATTCCGGCCGGTGCTTTTGGCAACCCTGAAGATTTGCAAGTTCAGTTTGGTACCCCCCAAAACATGGCCCTCAATTTCGAAATCAACCAATTGATTTTGGATGGGCGATATTTTATTGGCCTAAAGGCGAATAAAGCGTTTTTGGCCATAACGCAAGACCAACAAAACCTAACTGAAATACAAGTTCGGGAGGAGATAGCTAAAGCTT
The DNA here is from genome assembly GCA_903861055.1 of uncultured bacterium. Classification (GTDB taxonomy): domain Bacteria; phylum Bacteroidota; class Bacteroidia; order Chitinophagales; family CAIOSU01; genus CAIOSU01. Next base: position 8,201 of record CAIOSU010000254.1, on the reverse strand, counting down.
TTTATGGCGCGCTGGTAGCCGAAGAAAGCCGCCGTATATTGGCCTTGAACATTGCCACCATAGAACGACTGCAATTTGAAACATCCGAGCTTTTTAAAGCTGGCTTAACCGAAGAACTGAGCGTTGACCGCCTCACTTTAAGCCTAAACAACCTTAAATCGAAATACACTGAGGCTGCTTTTGGTGCCGAGCTAACGCTTAATGTGCTGAAATACCAAATGGGTATGAGCCTAGAGCAACCCATTAAACTTACCGGCAACCTAAACGACATGTTGATAGTGAACGCCGATACTACCTTTGGCGATTTTAACGCCGAAAGCAGGGTTGAATACAACTTACTGAAAACCCAATACGAAGTGCGCAAATACGATGCACAGCAGGTGCGTGCCAACTATTTGCCGTCGTTGGTTGGTTTCTTTGGCTATGGTTTTAATGCCCAACGCCAGCAATTTAACTTTTTCGATAAAACCGAGCCTTGGTTCCAAACCGGTTACATTGGCTTTCAATTGAACGTACCCATTTTTCATAGCTACAAAAGCGGCTCGGTATACCAGCAAAAGAAGCTGGATATGATGAAAATACAGAACAACATAAATAATTTTAAAGAGCAAGCCGCCCTACAATACAAGAATGCCCTTACCGAGTTTAAAAATGCTAAACTGGAGTATGAGATACAATTGGGCAATATGGAACTGGCTCAGAAAATATTTAACAAGGTAACGATAATGAACAAAGAGGGCTTATCGTCGAGCCTAGAGCTGGCCGATGCGGAATCGTCGCTCACACAAACACAAGCAAACTATACCAACGCCATATACAACCTACTAGTAAAACGTGTGGCTGTTGAAAAAGCATTAGGAAAACTATAAACAAAAGCAATAAAACTACCGATAAAATGAAATACACTCTCACTGCCGTAATGATAGCGGCGATGTTTTTGGCTGGTTGTGGTGGAGGCAATAGCCGAGAAGCTAAACAAAAAGAACTAGCGAAGCTTACCAAGGAACGCGATGCATTAACTGCTAAAATTACCACCCTTGAGGCGGAACTAGGTAAAGATACCGTAAGCCGCAACAACGGCCGAGAGGTAACAACTATTGCCGCGGCTAGCAAGCACTTTAAGCACTACATTGATATTCAAGGAACCGTAACTTCTGACGAGAACGTATCAGTAACTACCGATATAGGTGGCACCGTGATGCAGATACTAGTAAAAGAAGGCGATAGGGTAAGCAAAGGCCAAACCTTAGTAGTGCTAGATGACAACGTTATCAGCAAACAGCTTGAAGAATTGCAGGTAGCGCTTGGCTTGGCCAAAACCGTGTACGAAAAACAGAAAAAACTTTGGGACCAAAAAATAGGTTCGGAGTTACAGTTTTTGCAGGCCAAAAACAACTTTGAGGCGCTACAAGGCAAACTGGCATCGGCACAAGCACAGCAAAACCGTACCCGCATTAAATCTCCTATTGACGGCACTGTAGACAACATTGACGTAAACGTTGGCGAATTGGCCAGCCCAGGCCGTCAAGTGCTGCGCGTGGTAAACTTAAGCCAATTGAAAGTAGTAGCCGATGCGGCCGAGAACTACATAGGCTCGGTAAGCCAAGGCGACTCTGCCAACCTAAATTTTCCGGCCTTAGGCTTAAACTATGCTGCCAAAATAAGCTACGTGGGCCAAGTTATAAACGCTACCAACCGCACCTTTCCAATAGAGATTAGGCTCAACAACAAAGATAATGCACTAAAAGCCAACCTATTGGCCGTAATACAGGTAGTAGACTATGAAAACGATAGCGCTATTGTGGTGCCTACGCGTTATGTGGCCGAAATGGGCAAAGACTATGTAGTTTACCTTTCTGATGTAGACTCTACTGGGGCAACGGTGGCCCGCAGGCAAATTGTTAAAACAGGCAAAAGCTACAACGGCGAAACCGAAATACTGGAAGGGTTGAAAAAAGGCGATGTGATAATAGCCGAAGGCTCAAGAGACGTGAGCAATGGCGAAGACATAAAAATTATTGAAACTATTAAGTAGAACGGTGGGTAACAAAGCCCCCATCTTACAACATAAGCCATGAGCGCTGCCAACAAAAAGAAAAAAGAAGTAATCAGAACCTTTGGGCTGAGCAACTTTGCCGTTGATAACTCAACGAGCATATTCTTGCTAACCTTCCTTATTGCTATCGGAGGGCTTTTAGCCTACAGGGCCATGCCACCCGAAAACTTCCCGGAGATAGTAATACCAAAGGTATATGTAGGTACTGTATACCCGGGAAACTCGCCGGTAGATATCGAAAACCTCATTACCCGCCACTTGGAGAAGGAAATGAAAAGCCTGAAAGGGGTAAAGAAAATCACCTCTACCTCGGTTCAAGATTACTCAACCATTATTGTTGAGTTTAATACCGATGTAGATGCCGATAAGGCACTGCAAGACGTTAAAGATGCGGCAGACAAGGCCAAGAGCGATTTACCGACCGATCTTGACCAAGAGCCCAACATCTTTAAGATGGAGTTTTCCGAATTCCCCATTTTAAATGTAAACCTCTCTGGTAACCTGAGGATGGACGTGCTTAAAGACCACGCCGAATATTTACAAGATGAGATTGAAAAGCTCCCAGAAATATCGGAAGTTGAAATTAAAGGTGCGCCTGATAGAGAGGTTAAAATACAAGTGGATGTATTTAAAATGAACTCCCTCGATATCAGTTTTAACGATATTGAAAATGCCATACGCTCCGAAAACGTAACCATATCTGGCGGAGACTTGCTTACCGATGAGGTGCGCCGGAACATACGGGTGGTGGGCGAGTTTAGCAATATGGAACAAATTGGCAACGTGATTGTAAAATCAAAGGAAGGGCAAGCAGTGTTCCTGAGGGATATTGCCACCATTGTTTACACTTACGAAGACCCTCAGAGTTTTGCCCGTATGGGTCACTTGCCAGTAGTATCGTTGGATGTAAAAAAGCGTAGCGGTGAAAACTTGGTAGAAGCGGTTGACAAAATAAATCTGATTATTAAAAAAGCCAAGCAAGACCGGTTTCCTAAGGGCATGACCGTGACCATGACCAACGACCAAAGTACCGATACCCGAAATAGCCTTCTGAACCTAGAGAACAGCATTATTTTTGGTGTAATACTAGTGGTACTCGTGCTTTTGTTCTTCATGGGCTTGCGCAATGCAATGTTTGTGGGCATTGCCATACCCTTATCAATGCTTATGGGCTTTATAGTGCTCAATGCATTAGATATTACCCTCAACACTATGGTGCTTTTCTCGCTCATATTGGCGCTAGGTATGTTGGTTGATAACGGTATTGTGGTAGTAGAAAACATTTACCGCATGATGGCAGAAGAAGGCAAGAGCTTTATCAGGGCATCAAAAGAAGGTGTTGGTGAGGTGGCAGTGCCAATTATCTCCTCTACGGCAACAACGGTAGCTGCTTTCTTGCCCCTTATTTTCTGGGATGACATTATGGGCGAGTTTATGAAATACCTGCCCATTACGCTCATGGTTACCTTATCGGCCTCTTTGTTTGTAGCGTTGGTTATCAACCCAGTGCTTACCAAAGTATTGATGAAAAAAGACGAACCAAACAAAAAAGTTAACTACCGGGCCTTGCTTATTTCAGTAGTAGCCTTGGTTGCCCTCGCCGTTGTTTTTTACTTAACGGGTTCAAAAGCAATGGGCAATGGCTTGGTAATTCTCATTGGGCTAATCCTAGTCAACGCTTTTGCCCTGCGCCCCGCCGCAGCATGGTTTCAATACAATGCATTGGTAAAACTGGAAAACGCTTACGACAAGCTTATACGCTTTGCCTTACGCAGATATAACCCAGCATTCTTTTTGCTCGGTACTTTTGGCTTGTTGGTGCTATCGTTTGTAATTTATGGCATTCGTGCACCCAAAACCACGTTTTTTCCGGAGGTGAACCCCAAGTATGTAAACGTTTTTATTGAGATGCCTCTGGGTACCGATATTGAACGCACAAACGATGTGGCCGAAATAGTTGAGTTTAAGCTTGACAGTATTTTAGCACAGAAAGACTCAACTAAAGGCATAGCTTACAAAGAAATTGTAGACGCCATAATAGCCAACGTAGGCGAAGGTACCAGCGACCCTATGGACGACCCAAGCGGTGGGCGCACACCGCACAAAGCACGCATAACGGTGAGTTTCGTAGATTTTGAAAAGCGTCAAGGCGTATCATCATCAAGCGTAATGAAGGCCATTAGCGATGGGCTAGGCAATATACCTGGCGTAACCATTACTGTTGCCAAAGACCGTAATGGCCCGCCTGTAGGCAAGCCAATAAACATTGAAGTTAGCGGCGAAAACTTCGATAAACTTATTGAAACCGCCAACAACCTGCGCAACCACCTTGATAGGTTGAACGTACCGGGTGTTGAAGAACTAAAAACCGACCTTGAAGAAGGCAAACCTGAACTATTGGTTGAAGTAGACCGCGCCGCGGCACGCCGCTACGGCCTGTCTACGGCATCGGTGGCAACCGCCATTCGCACCTCGCTTTTTGGTAAGGAAATCTCCAAGTTCAAACAAGGTGAAGACGACTACCCAATAATATTGCGTTTTCAAGAAAATGTGCGCTACGATTTGCCTACCATACTTAACCAGCGCATCAGCTTTAGAGATCCTGGTACAGGCAAGCAAGTATCGGTTCCGATTTCGGCGGTGGCTACCATTAAATATACATCATCGTATGGTGCTATCAAGCGTAAAGATTTGGACAGGGTTATTACCGTATGGAGCTACGTGAAAGAAGGCTATAATGCCAACGAGATAAACGAGGCTTACAAAGCAGCCCTTGCCACGTATAAAGCGCCCGATGGCTACACTATAAAAATGACTGGCGAACAAGAAGAGCAAGCAAAAAGTACCGCATTTTTGGGCACCGCATTTATGATAGCCCTTGGCTTGGTGTTTCTAATTATAGTGGCGCAGTTCAATTCCATATCTTCGCCAATAATCATTATGCTCACCGTAGTGTTTAGTACTATTGGTGTGCTATTGGGCATTGCCATTTTCGATATGGAAGTAGTGATCTTGATGACCGGTATCGGTATCATTTCATTGGCTGGTGTGGTGGTAAACAACGCCATAGTGCTTATGGACTATGCCGATTTGTTGCGCAAACGCCGCAGAGAGGAGTTGGGTTTGCGAAACCAACGCATGCCAATTGCTGAGATAATAAACTGTGTAGCTGTGGCTGGCCGCACACGCCTAAGGCCAGTGTTGCTTACCGCTATAACTACTATACTCGGCTTAGTACCGCTAGCCATAGGGTTAAACATTAACTTCATTTCCCTACTTACCGATTGGGACCCACAAATTTACATCGGTGGCGATAACGTAGCCTTCTGGGGGCCCATGTCATGGACGGTTATTTTCGGTCTTACATTTGCAACCTTCCTTACCCTTGTTATAGTACCTGTCATGTACCTAAGTTTTGATGTTAGCAGCAATTGGTTGATTAGCAAAGTACGCAAAGCAGAGAAGGAATATATTGATGAGCCAGAGGAGGAGGAAGATGAGGAGTAATTTGAAAATGAGCCGATTTGAAAATTTGAAAATGGAAGAAACGTTGTTTGGAGAATTCTCAAATTAGCCCATTTCCAAATTTTCAAATTGAATAACGATTTTGGTAGTTAGTTGGTGTGAGGTTCGGGGTAGCAGGCCCCGAACCTCTATTTTTTTGCGCATTGCGCCAACAAGTAGTATTATTGCGAAAGAACAAAACCAGATTACACATTTTTTCTTGAGTCCCTGCCTGCCGGTAGGCAGGTTGTGTCTTGAGTCTTGTGTCTTATAAACAACGTTTTAGGATAAACACCTAACCGAATGAGAAAGCAACTACAACTGCGGATAACGCCGCAAGAAAATGCCCAAGACCACCTCGTGTTAGGTAAATGCGCCCAAGCCGTGGGAGTAGCGCCCAACCGCATAACGGGTATCCGCCGCATCCGTGAATCCATCGATGCCCGTTCAAGGCACGTAATGATACAGTTGATGGTGGAAGTAATAGTGGATGAAGCTTATACCCCCGAAAACTACACCACCCCTGAGGTAATTGATGTGCGCAATGCCAAGCCTGTATTAATAGCTGGTGCAGGCCCTGCCGGACTGTTTGCGGCAATTAGGTTGATTGAGTTAGGCCTAAAACCTGTGATATTGGAGCGCGGCAAAGACGTGCGCAACCGTCGTCGCGATTTGGCAGCTATCAATAAACAGGGCGAAGTAAACCCAGAAAGCAACTATTGCTATGGCGAAGGTGGTGCTGGTACTTATAGCGATGGCAAACTATACACGCGCAGCACCAAGCGCGGCGATGTGCAGCGCATCTTGGATATTTTTACCCGTTTCGGTGCCGATACGGCCATCAATTACCAAGCGCACCCGCACATTGGCACCAACAAGCTACCGCAAATTATTAGTGCCATGCGGCAGTATATTGAGGATTGCGGCGGCGAAGTGTATTTTAATACCAAGCTCACCCAAATAGTGTATAAAGACGGACAACTAACTGGCATAGCCTGCACCGATGGACAGAAACACTTAGCCAGTACCTTGATTTTAGCTACTGGCCACAGTGCCCGAGACATTTTCGAAATGCTTCACGGCATGGGCCTTGAAGTGGAGGCCAAACCGTTTGCCCTAGGCGTGCGCATTGAGCACCCTCAAGAACTGATTGACAGTATACAGTATAAATGCGACATCAGGGGCGATTTGCTGCCAGCCGCTAGCTACAGTTTAGTACACCAAGCTATGGGCAGGGGAGTATTTTCGTTTTGCATGTGCCCAGGCGGTATTATAGCCCCAGCTAGCACCAGCCCTGGCGAAGTGGTGGTAAATGGTTGGTCGCCAAGCAAGCGCAACAACCCCTACGCCAACTCGGGCATGGTGGTGAGTGTAGGCAACGACGACTTTAAAGCATACGCGCGCTTTGGCCCCTTGGCAGGCATGCACTACCAGGCCGAAGTGGAACAAAAAGCCTTTGCAGCAGGCGGCGGACAATTGAAAGCACCAGCCCAGCGGGTTACCGATTTTATAAGAAACAAAGTAAGCACTACCCTACCCAATTGCTCTTATTTTCCTGGACTAACGTCTTACGACTTGCGTGAAGTATTGCCCAACGAGGTACACCTGCGCTTGCGTGAGGGGCTAGAAGCTTTTGGGCAAAAGATGCGCGGCTATGTAACCGAAGAAGCCGTGTTGGTAGGCGTAGAGAGCCGCACCAGCACCCCTGTGCGCATACCTCGCAACGAGACCTTGCAACACCCGCAACTAAAAGGTCTATACCCTTGCGGCGAAGGAGCTGGTTATGCAGGCGGCATCATGTCGGCCGCTATGGATGGGGAACGGTGCGCAGAGGCAGTGGCTTTGCAAATGGGAATAGTTTTATAATCTTCACAAAAAAGGCCCAATGACCCAACCTCAACCACCCAACATGTTTGTTGCCCGAATCAGTGGGCCGCTGGAGATGTTTTCCTTTATGGCACTGATAGTAGGAGTTTTATTCAAACTTCAGAGCTGGCCTTTTGCCGCCGAACTGCTTATCATAGGGCTATTAGGATTGTTGGTGGCATATTTGGTATTGTTGCCAATGAGGCTAATGGGCTTAAAGGCTATATTGCCCAAGTCTGATTTTGCTTTTGCAATGGCCACTGGCCTTTGCTTAGGCGTGCTTATTGGCAGTTCTGCTTTGTTACTAGTAATGGTTAGCCTTAGCGCAGCTTTTCCGGTAGCTGTTTATATACTAAATGTAATGCGAGGTTTAGCCGCATTGGGCGTTAGCATGGCCTTTATCTGGGATATAGTAAGAACACAACCTCAACCAAATACAGCACAATACGCCATAGCCTTTTGGCTACGCAGACGCCTCAACATCATCATGATACTTGTGGTTATCAACGTAATTATTAAGTTTTTACTGTAGCAACGATTGCAATCCGAAATCGATGATGCTGTCATTATCGGTAAGCAGGTATGATGCCCGATACATGAGTCTTGGTGTGCTGTCAATATCCGATTTGAACACAAAATAATACGTACCAATAATGGTATCGCGGTAGCCCAAAGTATCAATGCCCATCTCAATTGGCGGACTTAGTGTGCCAGTCTCTGCAAACACGTTTGCCAATAAACTATCAAATACGGCTGGGGTAAATTGCTGCTGCTG
>CAIOSU010000253.1 GCA_903861055.1 uncultured bacterium | reverse complement strand
TTGGTATTCATCCACCAAAAAGTATAAAAAACGCTCTTGGTATTGGCGCAGCAAGTTCTCGTTGCGCTTAAACTCATTGAGCACCAATAAAATCATGTCGTCAAAATCGTAGCGCTTGCGCTCGGCCATCATTTCCATAAACCTCGGAAACTCCTGGCAAGCGGCATTCAACTGCAACATTTTATCCGTTTCGGCGTCAATATCCTTTTGCTTAGGATCGCCCTTTTTATACCCAGCTTTGCTATTGTTTACCTTATACCTATACTCCTCGCGCTCTGGCAACGACTCAACGTACTCGTCAATTTTAGCAGAAATATGCGCTGGGCTCCAATCCTCTTTTTTCATTAGGCTGAACAGGTTGTCCAGCTTTTGAGCTTCGTAGTACACGTCGCCAGTAAATCGTTTCAAAGGGTGCTTGGCACCAAACCCGTCAATGAGTTTGCGAAGCAGTTGGCGTTTTTCCAAGTCGGTAATGCTATCCAAGGCACGGATGCCAAACAAATCAAGATTGTCTTTGATAACACTATTGCAAAATGCGTGAAACGTACTAATAGTAACCTTATGCGCATCGGGCCCAATAAACTTGAGGAGACGGCGGCGCATGGCTATAGCACCGGCATCGGTGTAGGTAAGGCAGAGAATGTTCTCGGGGCGGGCATCGGTTTGAGCAAGGATATTGCCAATACGGGCGGCCAATATCTGGGTTTTGCCCGTACCCGGGCCAGCAATTACCAGCACAGGTCCATCAATGGTATCCACGGCGCGGCGCTGTGCTGCATTTAGCTTGTTCAGCTCCTGTTCAAATTGCCCATTTTCGATGCCCATTCCCATACTTTTAGCAGTTTGCTATAAAGTTAAGGAAATTTAGTTTGAGGGAAGTGGAATGCCCAGCTAGTAAGGAATGAATTTTAATCAGAGTTTCGTTAACCCAACGGGCGCTATTTACATGGCTCGGAATGTTTCGATAAAAGTACCCTGATGGCCGATATATTCTAATTGGTTATCGAGATTGAGCATACCAAGTACAAAGCTTTTATCCACCTCATCGTACGCTATTCTATGGCCATCTTCGGCTTCTACCAATACCGTCCAAAACTCAAAAGTCTGCGACTCGTCCAATGAATCAATGTAGGTTTCCTTGGTAGGCTCAATCAGGTTTTTCTTCAAGAAAACCTTCATAAAAACATCCAAACTGGTATCTGCTTCTACTTCGGCCAATATTATTGCTGCTATTTCTTTGCTTGTCATAATGCTCAGTGAGCCGCAAATTTAATAAAACCGATGCTTATTGGGTTTAATTGCCCCATTTCAAGCCAAACTGACTGAATTTAGCTAAATTGCGTCAGTCAACTGACTGAATTAACATAAATTCAGTCAGTATATTGACTGAATTACGGAAAATGGCTACCTTTGTATCAAAGTTATGTTATGGAAAGCATTAACAGAAGCATACTAGGAAGCATCCAAAAACGCCTTGGTCAGAACAAGGTGCTACTACTTTATGGTACTCGCAGAGTGGGCAAAACGCAATTACTACATACCATTAGCGGCACTTATGCAGGAAAATGGATGATGCTGAATGCTGAAGACATGGAAGTGCAGGGCACCCTAGCAAGACAAACCACCGAAAACTATAAACGACTTATTGGCGACAACCAGTTGTTGATGATTGACGAGGCGCAAACCATACCCGAAATTGGCAAGCACCTCAAGTTTATGATTGATACCTTTCCGCAGCTTACGGTTATTGCTACGGGTTCTTCATCGTTTGACTTGATGAACAAATCGGGCGAGCCGTTAACTGGACGCAGCTACCAATTTACATTGTATCCTATTTCGTTTGGCGAGATTGAAAACCAATATGGGTATTTGACCGCCAAACAACAGATTGAGCAAAGGCTCATCTTTGGTTCGTACCCCGAAGTGGTAACCATGGATAACGATGAGAAAAGGGAAGTTTACTTGAAAGAGCTGATGCAGAACTACCTGCTGAAGGACATTTTCATTTATGAAACGATAAAGAACGCCTCCAAAATATTTGACCTACTCAAGTTGCTGGCTTACCAAGTTGGTAGCGAAGTATCGTTGGACGAGTTGGGCAGAAGCTTGGGTATGAGCAAAAATACAGTAGACCGCTATTTGGATTTGCTCACCAAGGTGTTTATCATTTACAAAGTGGGTGGTTATAGTGCCAATTTGCGAAAAGAGGTTGTAAAATCATCGAAATGGTACTTTTATGATAACGGGATACGCAATGCTATCATTTCGGATTTTAGGGACATCAGTGTTCGAAACGATGTGGGTCAACTTTGGGAAAACTATTGTTTCTATGAGCGCATTAAAATGAAACGCTACCAGGGCAAGGCACCGGAGTATTACTTTTGGAGAACTTACGACGGGCAAGAGATAGACATGATAGAGAAGGAAAATACCCAGTTGCACGCCGTGGAATTTAAATGGAAAACCGACAAACAGTTGCGCGCACCTAAGGTGTTTACTGAAAATTACCCAGAGGCCACTATTCAGTTGGTTACCAGGGAGCGTTTTGAGGAGTTTATGCTTTGATTGCCGAAGGCAATATCAAAAAGTATTACAAAAAAGTTTGTCGAGGCCTGCGCTAAAAAACGCTTCACTTTTCTCACCCCTCCAAAATCCGTAACTTGCTATTGGTTTGAGGTTTCTCATTTCTTATCTGTCATTTCACATCCGAAATTTATGGAAACTATCGTGGCCCTCTCTACGCCACAAGGCACAGGGGCAATAGGTGTAATTAGGTTATCGGGCCCACGGGCCATTGATATAGTTGCAGGCGTGTTCAAAGGCAAAGACCTTACCGCGCAGCCTGCCAACACGCTGCATTTTGGTAGAATTATGCGCGGCGATGCGCTTATTGATGAGGTAGTGGTGGCACTTTTCCGTGCCCCACATTCGTACACCAAAGAAGATGTGGCCGAGATTTCGTGCCACGGCTCGCCATATATACTACAACAGGTTATAGAACTGTTCATTGAGCAAGGCGCACGTGCCGCCAAGCCGGGTGAGTTTACGCTCCGTGCGTTCCTTAACGGTCGCATGGACCTCAGCCAAGCCGAGGCCGTTGCCGACCTTATCTCATCGCATAGCGCGGCCTCGCACACCTTGGCCCTGCAGCAAATGCGCGGCGGGTTTAGCAACCGCATTAAAGAACTGCGCGGTAAGCTAGTGCACTTTGCCAGTATGGTGGAGCTGGAACTCGATTTCGGCGAAGAGGATGTAGAGTTTGCCGACCGTGCCGCCCTTGAAAACCTGACCAACGAACTACAGGATATCATTGGCCGATTGATACGCTCTTTTCAGTTGGGCAATGTAATAAAAACGGGAGTGAGCACCGTAATAGCGGGCCGACCCAACTCGGGCAAAAGCACCCTGCTACACCGAATAGTGCAAGAGGAGCGCGCCATAGTGAGCGATATACCGGGCACCACCCG
>CAIOSU010000252.1 GCA_903861055.1 uncultured bacterium | reverse complement strand
CAATACTCAATTAAATATAAATCTTAGCGATTTATCCAACGGTATGTATATGGTAGAGCTATTGTCTGGAAGCGATAAGGGCATACAGCGCTTGGTAATCAATAAGTAAATTATAGGCGTTTTGTCGATAATAACAGTTAATTGTTGAAAAAATACTGATAGTAGCACATACACCTAATTATAAAATCTATAACTTAGCCTAATCTTAAGTAACCCATTAAAACCTAACAAATAACAAAAATTTACACCATGAAAAAGCTTAACCTAATTTTGGTAGCTGTATGTACCTTGTTTATTGGTACTTTCTCAGCTTCAGCACAAGGATCTCTTTGCGACCTTGACCCTCAGTACACTGAGCCAGGTTTGTACCCACTACCTGAAGACCTACCATGTTTGGTTGGCGACGGTGTGTTTAACGACATCACTGTTCAATTCATCAACTTTGACTCTACTACCGTTTCTGGTATCCGTGTTCGTGTTGATTACATTATCATTGACAGCGTATTGAATTTGCCTTGCGGTATTCTTTGGTCTACTAGCGCACAAGGCGCTGCTACCAAGCACCGTTTCGAAAACCAAGAGAAAGGTTGTATCCGCTTTTGGGGTGTAACCGCTGATGCAGCTGGCCAATACAAATTGAAAATCAAAGTAAAAGCTAAAGTTAGCTTGTTGCCAAACGTAGTTCCTTACGAAGCTGAGGCTCTTGGTTTCCGCGTTGACGTTCGTTTGAAAGCTAATGCTGCTGCAGTTTGCCCAGCCAACGATACTACTTCTGGTGCTACTTTGTTGACTGCGTCTTGCACTTCAGTTGATAAGGATACCTTGTTTATCGTAGGTATCAACGAGATTGCTTCTATCAACTCTTTCAGCTTTTACCCTAACCCAACTGCTAACAACGCAACTGTAAGCTTCACTGCAGACAAAGCAGCTTCTTACACTACTCGTATCGTTAACATCTACGGTCAAGAAGTTAGCCGCGAAGTGTTGAACGTAACTGCTGGTTTGAACGTAAACAAAATTGACGTTTCTACCTTGGCTACTGGTGTTTACATCTTCACCATCACTGATGGCAAGAATGTACAAACCCAACGTTTCGTAGTAGAGAAATAAGCTACTGCTAATACATACCGAAAGCCCTACCTGCACCGCAGGTAGGGCTTTTTGTTTTATGCAAAAGCTTTGCTATATTGGAGTAAAATAAAAAAGGATGAAAGTATTTTTACTCATTGTTGGTTTGTTTTTTGCCCTTGGGCTAACCGCACAAACTGGACATATCTGTCAAATTGATACCAGTATAACCCAACCGGGCTTATACCCTTCGCCAGATAGCTTGCCTTGTTTTGTGCGCAATTGTTTTTGCAATAATGTTGTTGTCCAATTTGTGAATTTTGATTCTACCACTATCTCGGGTATACGTGTTAGGGTTGATTATATCATCATTGATAGTATTCTAAACTTGCCCTGTGGCATTAATTGGGCTTCCAGTAATGAGTACGCCACAACGCTCAATCGGTTCGACAATCAAGAGAAGGGATGTATATTGTTTTATGGATTAACCAGTGACGATGTTGGGCAATACAGGCTGAAAATTAAAGTAAAGGCTAGGATAAGCTTGTTGCCCAATGAAGTGCCTTACGAAGCAGAACCACTTGGCTTTCGGGTTGATGTACGGCTAAAAAATAGCCCAACAGAAACATGCCCTGATATTGATACCACTAATAATGCCATTCTAAAAACGGCTTCGTGCAAATCGAGAAATTATTATCCGGTAGTATTTGATATTCCTCCTCCACTGTGCGATCAGTTCTATTGCGACACCGTTGGCATCAATGAGATTGCCTCATTCAACTCTTTCAGCTTTTACCCTAACCCAACCACAAACAACGCAACTGTAAGCTTTACTGCCGACAAAGCAGCTTCTTACACTACTCGTATCGTTAACATCTACGGTCAAGAAATGCGCCGTGAGCAGTTGCAGGTGCTACAGGGCACCAATACCCATCCTATCGATGTATCGGCTTTGCCAGCAGGGGTGTACTTTTTTACTATTACCGATGGCAAAAACGTTACTAGCCAGCGGTTTGTAGTAGAGTAGGGGTGCAGGGGTAACTGGTTGGTAATCACGGCTTTGGTTTTTATTCGCACCACTTGTTGATTTCTTGCCTTGTTTCGAAGTGCTTAAAAATGTTAGTTTTGCATTTATTAATTGTTAAACTAAAATTCAACTATGAAATCAATAATTTTTACTCTTGCTCTAGCGTTTGTTGGTGCTGTTGCTTCAGCACAATGCACTTCAGTAGCGTTAACTGACCCAGGTGCATTCCCTGCCGGCGATACCTCACATTGTTTTGTTCGTGGTGTGGCCGATAGCGCAGTGGT